>DNOQ01000489.1:23505-25103 GCA_003501665.1 Bacteroidales bacterium
AGTACATTGATCTCATCGATCACTGCATTATATTTTTCACGTTTGGTTTTATATATTATATCTTCACGGTCGTCTCTGATAACCTTCTTATTTGTAGGAATGACAACCACGTCGAGTTTGTAGATATTCCAGAATTCCCCTGCTTCGGTTTCGGCTGTCCCCGTCATACCCGCAAGCTTATGGTACATCCTGAAATAATTCTGCAAAGTTATAGTGGCATAGGTCTGTGTTGCTGCTTCAACTTTCACATTTTCCTTCGCTTCGATTGCCTGGTGGAGACCGTCTGAGTATCGTCTTCCTTCAAGTATCCTCCCCGTCTGCTCATCAACAATCTTCACTTTGTTATCCATTACCACATATTCAATATCCCTGTCAAAAAGAGTATATGCTTTCAGTAGCTGCGTCATAGTATGTACCCGCTCCGATTTGACCGAATAGTCCTGAAGAAGCTCATCTTTCAGCTTAAGCTTCTCCCTGTCGCTTAAACCTGATTTTTCAAGATCGGCAATTTTTGAACCCACATCCGGAAGGATGAAAAAACTGGCGTCTTCCACTGATGTTGAGATTAGGTCGATACCCTTTTCGGTAAGTTCTATTGAATTTGCTTTTTCTTCGATAATAAAATAAAGCTCATCAGTCACCTTCGGCATCTCCTTGCTGTTATTCTGCATATAGAAATTTTCCGTCTTTTGCAGCAGGGTTCTATTTCCTTCTTCACTGAGAAATTTTATCAGTGCATTGTTTTTTGGCAATCCCTTGAATGCCCTTAAAAGAAGCATCCCCCCTTCTTCTTCCTTTTCCTCGGCAATAAGCTTTTTTGAATCTGCAAGAATTTGTGTGACAAGCCTTTTCTGGGCACTTACAAGCTTCTCGATCTTTGGCTTGAGCTCATCAAACTGCTGTGTATCACTTTTAGCTGTCGGCCCTGAGATGATTAGCGGGGTTCTGGCATCATCAATGAGCACTGAGTCGACTTCGTCAACGATTGCATAATGATGTTTACGCTGAACCAGGTCTTCAGGATTGATCGCCATATTATCCCTGAGATAATCAAATCCGAACTCGTTATTGGTGCCGAAAGTGATGTCGGCATTATATGCTTTGCGCCTGTCAGCCGAATTTGGCTGATGTTTGTCAATGCAGTCAACTATAAGCCCGTGGAATTCATATATGGGTCCCATCCACTCAGAGTCGCGCTTGGAGAGGTAATCATTTACCGTGACAATATGTACTCCCCTGCCGGCCAGAGCATTCAGGAACACAGGCAGTGTTGCAACCACTGTTTTACCTTCACCGGTGGCCATTTCAGCTATTTTACCCTTATGAAGTGCCACTCCTCCTATCAGCTGGACATCGTAATGTATCATATCCCAGACTATCTCATTCCCGCCCGCGATCCAGCGATTGTTCCAGTATGCCTTGTCACCTTTTACGCTGATACTTTCCCTTGTGGCGGCTAGATCCCTGTCATACTGTCTTGCTGTTACTTCAAGCACACTGTTTTCCTTAAACCTCTTTGCAGTCTCCTTAACTATCGCGAAAGCTTCCGGAACACATTCATCAAGAATCACTTCAAACTTATCCGTAATGCGTTTCTC
>DNOQ01000538.1:0-284 GCA_003501665.1 Bacteroidales bacterium
TAATTACACTGTTACAGAGAACCTGATCGCACAGAAAGATCTTGTCAAAAGCGCTGCACAGTTTGCAGGGAATAAAGGGATATGTGTTTCTCCGGTGACCATAGCAAGGCGATTTAATGCAAATGTTTCATTCTATGAGCTGCCATACAAAGGAAAACTGATCCCCCCACAGGTTGACAGCCGGCAATTGTCATTGTTTGGTGCCTGCTGGACTGCCGGTAGTCTTAAGTATTTGTGTGAATCGGATGCTGATAGTATTACATATTATGAGACCGCCGGGGAGA
>DNOQ01000538.1:292-4194 GCA_003501665.1 Bacteroidales bacterium
ATCCCGGTAAAACAGAGTGCCTGGCCCTGACTGACGGGAAGAAGGTCAGAGCGCTGCTTGTAAATCTTACAGACGAAGTGAAGATTGTAAGGATAAGTTGTTGCTCGGGATTATTCAGGATAAGATCCCTTAATTCAGGGAACTTTTCTGAAGCGATATCGGACTACCGGTGGACCGGAAAAAGCGGGGAGAAAGTCATTAAATCCGACGACAGCTTTCCACTCGGACCTTGTTCAGTTAACTTTGTTGAAGGATGGCTCAGACATTAATGATTTTAATTTATATTACTATTTTTATAAGCGATTAACCTTAATCAACAATGGTACTTGTACAAAATTACGCGCTTGCAGTATTTTTATGTGTCATTGCTATGATCTGCCGGGGATCGTGGCAGAACACCCGTAACCTTATTGGTCTCGTTCTTATTGTTTATTCACGATTTGCATAACTAAATCCTTTGTGCTCTTTGTGCAAACCTTTGTGAACTTTGTGGTTAAATATTTAAATATGAAAAGGATAATCAGTCTGTTAATTGGTGTCAGCACCTTCTGTTTCACTTTACAATCCCAGGAGAGTCCCTGGAAAGGCTTGTCAGCAGATCTCTCCCATGGAAAGCTGAAGATCTCTGAAAATAAACGGTTCCTCGTCTTTGAAGATAATACTCCCTTCTTCTATCTGGGCGACACGGGCTGGGAACTGTTCCATCGTCTGAATAAGGAGGAGACAGAGAAATATCTTGAAACCCGCCGTACGCAAGGTTTCACTGTTATACAGGCAGTTGCGCTGGCAGAGCTCGACGGTCTTAACACCCCGGATTCTGAAGGCAACAGGCCTCTCATTGATCTGGTACGATGTTCTGGACCTGCCCGGTGCATGGGATCTGATCCATGCCCGCCGCCTTATTGAATCAAGACCATTTTTATCAAGGGTGCCTGATCATTCACTCATGGCACCTGAATATTTCCCTGAGACAGACTATGTTGTTGCCACAAGAGGCGACGGATATGCATTTGTATATTTCCCGACAGGCTGGTCCGCAGAAATTATACCCGACAGGATCGGTGCAAAGTCAGTCACAGCCTACTGGTTCAACCCCCGGAATGGTGAGTCAAAGCTGATAGAAACATTTTCCGGAACAGGCACAAGAAGATTCACCCCACCATCCAATGGCAGGGGGAACGACTGGATCCTTGTTCTTGATGATACATCAAAAGGCTTTAAAGACCCCGGCTTATAATATCGAGGAACCTTGAACCTGGAACCTTGAACCTTTAACCTTCATATCAAAGACTTTTCAATTGACAGGGTTGCTCATAAAATGGGCTGAAGAAAGTATTCAATATCTCAAATCATTAATATTATAAATCCTATTAGCTCAGGGATAAGTAAAATTGTTTTCTTTATTATTCTTAATTGATGTTTTTGTATTCACATCAATCAACGTAAAACTACTCGCTGAAAGATCCGAAGAAAGAGCTGTCTTGGGAAAACCCGTTGCAAAGCCTGTGTGATTATGTGCAATGTGACCGGGAGCCACATTCCATCCTTCGTAATGTTCAGGCTGTCCTACTTTATCAAGGAATATTTCGTCAAAATAATACTTAACCGTATCGGTCATTCCCCGTTGATTGCCCTGAAGTCTGTACCGCAGCTCGATCGCGACTACTTTATCCCTTACGACATGGGGAATTTCCCAGTAGACCTTGTCCCATTTGCGATTCTCAAGTAATTGATAATTCAGGCCACTATGTATGTTATAATAAAGGTATCCATTAGGAGAATCGTAGGGAACAAAAGCATCATCCCATTGTACAAGAGTAACTGTCGTATCTGCCCGGGTATCATTATGCAAAACTATATTAAACGATACAGACCGGAAACCGGGTAAATCCGGATACACCCACAGAGTGATCCGGTTCCACTCTGACCAGTCTTCATTATCTACCCGGTAGATGGCGCTGGCTGAGCCCCATGGCCTGCCCCGGGAAGCGGCGAAGTTTGGTTGTTCGCCTTTAGTGGGGGAAGTCAGCAGAACTGAAGCCCGGCCTTTATGGAACTTATCATTCGACAGGGAAATCGTCCCATAAGATCGGGAACTGGCACTTTGATCTACCCAGGATTCCCAGTTTTCCAGGCTTTCCATATCTGATAACAGTTTCGATTCGACGGCCGGTTTTTGAGATACCTCATAGGCAAGAGAATTCTCCGGTGGATCAGTCATGGGCATATCGGGGAGACTTTTCCCACCTGAAGGGGCCGGGGTATTTTTACATCCCGGCAAAACAGCCACAGCCAAAATTACCACCAGACATAAAGATACTATCTTCCCTTTAATGTCCGTTAAATGATTTCGATACATAATACATTGATTTTAAGTAATTATTAAGCTGACATAAAAATAATTAATAATCAAATGATTTAATGAGAATTAATATCAAAAACCTGATGATATGAACTATTTTGGAGAGAGGATGTATTATTTAACAATCAATAAAATACTTTTTTAGTCGCATAACATCTTACTTATAAAAGTATACTTTATACCCCCCTGCCTGACTATAGCCTTAAGCAGGTCAGGCAGGAGGTATAATTTTCGTAACTTATCTACTATATTTCTTTGCCTGAAACGATGAATTTTTTTACGTTGATCTCACCGTTTACAACATTAACGAATGGTTTATTCCCTTTCAACCCGACAGTTCCATACCCCTTTTCTGTTGAAATGAAACTTGTGAAATCACCCACTTTTGAGTCGATAAACAAAGTCTGATCGACAGCATCGTAACGAACTCCGGTGAGTCCCTGAAGCATTCCATAGCTGGCCATAGCACGTGCATACCAATGACCGCATTCATATTCATTAAAAGGATTTCGCGTTCTGCCATCGTAACGTTTCCTGGCTGCCCGGACTATCTCTAATCCTTCCTCAACTTTTCCCATAAACATTAAATGAGAAGCTACCTGGTATTCAATCCCTGTCCACACTTCATTGCTATATACGAATGGCAATGTAAGTTCATCACCTTCCGGCCAGCTGCAAAGCAACAAACCACCTTCGCCTCCCAAAGCATAACCAGGCCGCTGCGGATTGACATGATTGGATAAATTGGATTTGAAGTTGTATTTATGAACCGAAACAAGATGGCTGGTAATTTTTTCATTATTGATGAAATCTTCAAGACCTGCCACTTTTCCAATCCATGCACCGAGGATTCCGTCAGACAGACAGCCGTTGCCATATTGATACTTCGGGCCCTCTTTTTGCAGGAGTTCGATGGCTTCAGGTGAATAATTCATGCCTATCCCCACTTTGGAAGCTTCCATCGGATCTTTTGCACGCAAACCTTCTACCTGGATTTTCTGAATAAAATATCCACCGTTAAATAATTCATTTTCCAGGTATTGTTTTCCTTTTTGAAGTAGCGACTGATAGAATGAAACGTCCTCACCCATAGCGGTTCCCATTTCAACGATTGCTTTGAGGGCGCCGAGATAAAAACTGGTACACATTCCATTAGGACCCCAAAACTCAATGTCGTAAGTATTGTGATGTGGTTCTTCTAAAATACCTTTATTCTTTGGGTCCCAGGCTTCTATACAAAAATCGAGGCTTTGCTTTACNNCGTCGGCAGCGGCATGGAAATTATGGCCAACCAACGATTTAATGGGGATAGTCGAACGAAAGCTTTGGTGTCCCTTGTCGTTTTGGTTGATCGTGAACTCGGTTTCCCTTAGCGAACGTTCCAAAACCGGGAAAAGGTGTGGAATGGCCTGGGCATAATTCCATACATGGGTGCACGAACCGTGACAACATCCGGCATCATCGTGACAGCCTTCCCAGGCCCAAAGTTTACCGTCTTTTTGCCGTAGAACTGTCGGCGACTTTAAAATAGTAAGATTGG
>DNOQ01000161.1 GCA_003501665.1 Bacteroidales bacterium
ATGTCATCTTTAAAAATGCAACGGTATGGACAAATGAGAAGGAAGGGAAACTTCTTAATACCGATGTGCTTGTGAGGGATGGTAAGATAGCAAGGGTTGGAAAAAATATTTCTTCCAGGGGTGCACGTGAAATAGATGCTACCGGTATGCATCTGACTGCCGGTATAATAGATGAACATTCTCATATTGCAATGGACGGAACCAATGAAAGCGGTCAGGCAATAACATCCGAAGTCAGGGTGGGTGATGTTGTTGATCCTGAAAACCAGAGTATATACCGCCAGCTCACAGGAGGTGTCACGGCAGCTCATATCCTGCATGGATCGGCAAATCCGATCGGTGGACAGTCAATTCTCATAAAGCATAGATGGGGACATTCAGCCGAAGATCTTAAAATTGAAAACCAGGTTGGATTCCTGAAACATGCTCTCGGAGAGAATGTCAAGCGAATGACAAGCCGCTATCCCAATACCCGTATGGGTGTCGATCAGATAATTCGTGATGCTTACCAGAGAGCTGTTGATTATAATAATAAGTGGAAAAAATGGAATGCCATGAAACCTGCCGACAGAGTTGGTAAAGTTCCTCCCCGGCGCGACTTAGAGCTTGATGCAATAGTAGATGTTCTTGAAAAGAGAAGTTTTATCGAGTGTCATACTTATGTTCAGTCCGAAGGAACCATGATCATGCAGCTTGCCAAAGATTTTGGTCTGGAAGTAAATTCTCTGATACACTTCAATGAAGGTTATAAAATTGCCGACCAGATAAAGGAATATGGAGCAGGCGCTTCGGTTTTCTCCGACTGGTGGGATTATAAATATGAAGTTTATGAGGGAATAACTTATAATGCAGCCTTGATCCTGAGTCAGGGAGTTCTGACATGTCTTCATTCGGATGATCCTGAAATGGGCAGAAGGCTGAATCAGGAAGCAGCAAAAACGGTCAAATACGGAGGTGTAAGTGAAGCAGAGGCTCTGAAACTTGTGACTCTCAATCCTGCCAGACTACTTCACCTTGAAGATAGAATGGGAAGCATTAAAACGGGCAAAGATGCAGATCTTGTTCTCTGGACCGGTCATCCTCTTTCAATTTATTCAAGGGCATCAAAAACAATGGTTGATGGAGTGATCTATTTCGATGAGGAAATTGATGCAAAAATGAAAGAGCAGATAGATAATGAACGTAACAGGATCATCGCGAACATCCTCAGGGAATCGCAGCAACAGCCTGCTGCGGGCGCTGCAAATATGCCAAACCGTCCTAACATTCCTGATATTCCAAGACCATGAAGAAAATAATATTCATTACAATAATATTTTCAGCGCTATTTTTACTGAACGCTGAAGGTCAGAGTCCTGCTGTGGCACCTTCACAGAAAAAACCCGTTATCCTCACTGGCGGAATTATCCACACGGGAACCGGTGAAGTGATTGACAACGGAATAATTGCATTTTCAGGCGGAATAATAACATTCACCGGAAAAACATCGGATTACAAAGGTGACCGGAGTAATGCAGAAGTAATAGATATTACAGGTAAACATGTTTATCCCGGACTTATCTACCCGACCACCAGTCTGGGACTTGTCGAGATCAGTGGTGTTGACGTAACAGTTGACAACCGCGAAACAGGTGATCTTAATCCTAATGTGCGGTCGATAGTTGCATATAATACAGATTCACACGTGACCCCTGTTGTAAGGTCCAATGGGGTTCTGATAGCCCAGGTTGCACCAACGGGAACTCTTTTGCCCGGAACTTCAAGTATTGTCCAGCTGGATGCCTGGAACTGGAAGGATGCAATTTATAAGGCTGATGACGGACTTATACTCGGATGGCCACGCAAAGCCCAGATGACGGGCAGGAGAGTAGCATATTCCATACCTCAGCTCATGGGAAGAGAAGGGGAAAGCAGCTATGACAGGAATGTTGAACAGCTTGAAAAGATCTTCTCAGATGCAGTTGCTTATGCAGCAATCAGTAAACCTGAGGATACAAACCTGAGGCTGGAAGCCATGAAGGGGCTCTTTGACGGAACAAAGACACTTTATATCAGTGCACCGGAACCGAAAGGTATTCTGGCATCAATTTCATTCGCTAAAAAACATGGCGTTAAGAGAATCGTTCTGACCGGAGCTGACGAAACGGCCTGGGCAGTGAAGGATTTCCTTAAAGAAAATAATATCCCGGTCATTCTTGGTCATGTTCATTCACTTCCGGAATATGAACACAGTGATATACGGCTTCCTTTCAAGCTCGCGGCAATGTTCAAAAAAGAAGGGATACTTGCCGGACTGACTTATACAAACCAGGCTTACGCTTATAATTTGCCTTTTGTTGCCGGCCAGACTGTTGCCTATGGACTAACAAAAGAGGAAGCTTTGCAGACAGTAACCCTGAATAATGCTAAAATACTTGGTATTGATAATATTACAGGATCACTTGAAATCGGTAAGGATGCAAATATCGTGGTGTCGACAGGTGATATTCTCGATATGATGACTAACAATGTTGAATATGCTTTCATAAATGGAAGGAACATCAGCCTCGACAATAAGCACAAACAGCTTTACCGCAGATTTCAGGAAAAGTATGAGCAGTTAAAAACAGAGTAAAAATTTGATATAAAGAGAATTCCTGACATTTTTCAGATGGAGTTTCAATGACAGGTAGTTGATTATTACTCTTCTTATATCAAAATTAAATTGTATCCACAGGTGGCACTGTGGTAATTTGAAGGCCACCCCTCCAGGGTGGGTACTTTTGTTGTGCCATTTTCCCGGGGTGGAACCCGGGCTATTGGAAGGCAATGCTTCCAGCATTGATCATTATTAATAATACTACTCTTTCCCGGCGGGATTGTCAACCAATAGACACCGGCGGTGTCCTCCTCCAATAGCCCGGGTGGCACCCCGGGAACGTGATACCACCCCGTATCCCCCAACCCCGGATGGGGTTGCCTTCAAATTTGTGTTCGTGAATTGAATTTGGTAAATTTGTATAGTGCTAACCAAATTCGAATAAATATGTCAACCTACACACAAATCCTCTACCAGATAGTCTTTGGCAGTAAAGACTACACTAATTTTCTTAAAAATGAAAATCAGGGAAAACTATTCGGATACATCGTCGGTATGTTGAATAACAGAAATTGTCATTCTTACCAGGTCGGCGGATATGAAAATCATATTCACATCGTGACACATATTTCACCGACTGTTAACCTTGCGGACCTAGTGAGGGGAATTAAAAAGGCAACTCATGAATTTATGGTAAAAGAAAAATCATCTTTTCCAAGGTTTCCAGGATGGCAGGTTGGTTATGGGGCTTTTACATATCATATATCAACGAAATCTGTTCTGATAAATTATGTATTAAACCAGGAACAACATCATAAAAAGGTTACTTACAAAGAAGAATTGGTTCAATTACTTGATGAAAATCTGGTTTCATACAAGGAAGAATACCTGATGATATAATTCTCAACTGAATTTTACTTCCTGTCTGCTGCCACAGGTGGTAATTTGGTTATTTGAAGGCAACCCACTCCGGGGTTGGTGTCGATGCACTGTAATTTACCCGGGATGAGACCCGGGCTATTAGAGGGCAATGCCACTGGCATTGTTTGGATATCGGTACTGTCACCAACCCTGGGTGGGACCCG
>DNOQ01000591.1 GCA_003501665.1 Bacteroidales bacterium
TATGCAACAATGTTCCAGCTGATTTCAAATATCCTGATGTGGACGGTTGGTGTCGTGGTCCTTTCACATGGTAATGGTGTTTCGTGGAAAAAAAGCATTCTCAGGGTTTTGAATCCCAATACCATTGCCACATTAACCGGACTGGTTTTCTTTCTGTTTTCAATCAGACTACCTGAAATACTTGTTAAGCCAATGTCGGAGCTCGGTTCTGCAAATACATGGTTGTCAATGCTATATATTGGCGCCATGCTTGTATTTGCTAAAGTGGGCGATCTTTTAAAAACAAAAAGCATTTATATCCTGAGTTTAAACCGGCTTATCATGGCCCCTGCAATTCTTATTTCAATTTTTTATATTTTTAGCAATATTGCCGGTCTGGCTCCCGACAAGCTGGTTTCTTCAGTAATCATTCTGGAGGCCTCAATGCCCTGCATGGCGACGGTCGTGATTATGGCAAAAGAGTTCGGGGCAAACGATCACCTCGCAGTGGGTAATGTTTTTGTCTCCACTATTATGAGCATACTTACATTGCCGCTTGTGGTGATGGCAATAAACAGGTTTTTATAATCGGTAATCGGTAATCGGTATTCGGTAAGCAGTAAACGGTTGCATTAGTAATTTATATAAGAATGCGTAATATATTATTAATAAGTGCTATAAGTTTGTTGCCTGGTTATTTGGCCGCGAATAACGCGGATTCTCTTCAGGTTCAGGATACTGTTCTTTCAAAGACTCTTTCGGAAATAGTCATCACAGCCAACAGGTACGGTACTGTAGGGATAAATACTCCCGAAGCCATTAAAGTTGCGGATGAATTAACTATAAGGGAAAATCAGTTAAGGACCACTCCTGAAGCGTTGAGTATAAGTCCTGGTGTTTTTGTTCAAAAAACGAATCATGGCGGAGGTTCTCCCTTCGTCCGGGGGCTGACAGGCAATCAGACTCTCCTGCTGATTGACGGAATAAGGTTGAGTAATTCCACAACCCGGTATGGACCTAATCAGTATTTTAACACTATCGATGTTTTCAGTATCGAGAAAATGGAGGTCCTCAGGGGAAGCGGATCGGTTCAGTACGGTTCCGACGCCATCGGAGGCACCATACATGCTTTCAGTCATCAGCTGAGAACAACCGATGACCCGAAGTGGGGATCTTCAATATTAACAAGGTTTGCAACCCATGGTATGGAACAAAGCCTCAGGGCCGGAATAAATTACAGCAACAGTACTATGGCTCTGAGATCGGGCATTACGCTGAGGAATTTTGGAGATGTTATCGGAGGCGATACCACAGGAATTCAATATCCTTCCGGCTACCGGGAATTTGATTATGATCTGAAAGGAATGGTAGTACTTTCACCCAAAACCAGCTTAACATTAAATTATCAGGATGTCAGTCAGAAAAATGTTCCGGTATATCATAAGGTTGCCCTTGAGAATTATAAAATAAACGAAATGGACCCGCAAAAGAGGAAGCTGGCATATTTAAAAGTGGATCATGAAATTGATAAAAGCATAATTAAAGCAGTAACGGCAACGGCATCTTATCAGCATTCGATGGAAGGCAGGAATATGCAGAAGAACGGTTCGGATATGCTTCGTACTGAAACCGATAAGGTGAGGACTTTTGGATTTTCGGCTGAGGCACTGCTTAAAACATCTGAAGTGTGGTCGGGAACAGCAGGCTTTGAATTATATAATGATCTGGTAAACAGCAGCAGGATTGATAAAAATCTTACTTCCGGAGCCTTAACAGAAAAAAGAGGATTATATCCTGACGGATCGACTATGACCAGTCTTGCCGGATTCACGGTAAATACAATTGATCTTGGTAGCTGGATATTTACAGCCGGTGCCAGGTTAAATACCTATGTGATAAAAGTGGATGATGAAGTTTTGGGGGAATCAAAGCTTACTCCCACTGCTTTAGTCGGTAATATGGCAGTTCTTAGGAAGCTCGATGGTGCATCGAATCTATTCATTTCATTAAATACCGGTTTCAGGGCCCCCAATATTGATGATCTTGGCACTCTGGGCATTGTTGATTTCAGGTATGAAACTCCAAATTTCGATCTTAAACCCGAGAGTTCATTTCAGTATCAGCTTGGATATAAATATAATGCCCGTAAACTGAGGGGTGAGATTTATATTTACCGTAATCAGCTCTACAATCTTATTGTGCGTAAGAGGGTTGAAAACCAGTTCATAGATGAATATCCCGTTTATCAGAAGGAGAACAGTGACAGATCTTATATTCAGGGTTTTGAAACCTCCTGGGATTATGATCTTACGGATTCCTGGAATATGCATGCCGATCTGACATACACCTATGGGCAAAATCTGACTCATGATGAGCCTGTAAGGCGTATTCCTCCCATGTTTGGAAGAATTTCAGCAGAATACAATCAGAAGAACTGGCTGATGAATATTGAGTGGGTTGCAGCAGCAAAGCAGGATCGACTGGCACAAGGAGACAAGGATGATAACCGCATCCCCGAGGGAGGTACTACGGGATGGAGTATATTCAATATTAACGGCAGTTACAACTGGAAGTTTATTACCATTGACCTGAGCTTACGGAACATCCTGAATACCGATTATCGTTACCATGGGTCAGGAGTGAATGGTTATGGCAGATCGCTCTTCCTTACATTGGGGATAAATATCTGAGTCAGGGTTTTCGGAAATATCTACGTATTATAATACGTTTTTAAATACGTAGATTAATATGAAGTAATCATTTAGTTGATCAGTTAAATTAATTTTAATATAACTAGTTAAATCACGATATTTATTTGTTTCTATTAACAGCCCGCCGCTACGTGGCTCGGGAATCTTGGTGTGCATCATTTCTACAAACAGGATGCTGCTATGCGACTCGGGGATTATAGACCGCATCATTTCTATAAGCAGGCCGCCGCTATGCGGCTCGGGGATCATGGTGTGCATTATTTCTACAAACAGGCCGCCGCTACGCGGCTTGGGAATCTATGTGCGCATCATTACTACAAACAGTTCGCCGCTATGCGGCTCGGGGATCATGAAGTGGATCATATCTACAAACAGGCCAAACCCACACGGCTGGGAATTGTCGTATGATAAGGATTTGAGCGCCGTAGGCGCGGACTGTTTGTAGAAACATGGAATCCCCCTTTATTGAGTGCCGTAGGCACGACCTGTTTCAGGTAATATGACTTTAATCATTATTCTCATCTGCCGGAATATTTTGACCGGAGGTTCCTGATTTTTGATGATTTTTTAATTCATTAATCCTTTTTGCATCAAGGTAATGCGTTGCGTAAGCTTTTTCGATATTATAATTCCCGGATTTACTGAAAATAAGTATGTGTTTGGGACCTTTACCATATTTATTGTAAGTTGTATATGATTCTTTAAGAGCTCTTTTCCTGGCAACCTGTCTGATAATCCTGTTTATAGTAGACAGTTTTCCCAGATTTACCATTACAACTTTTTCCAGATATTCAACTTTACCGAATCTCCAGGCTTCATAGTCTTTTTGGGATAAGTATCCCAGTTCAATCAATATGTCAACATGGCACATATACCCTTTTTCCCTGATAAGCAGGAAGGAAATGCTGTTGATCTTTTTTTCCAATTCTTTGTTATTCATTATCATATTTTATGTCTGAAGCATCCAGCTGGTCTTTAACCCATTGGATTAATCTTTGATTCTTAAAATCAAACCATTGCTGCCTGTATGGGCCTGAATTGTCAATGATCCATTTAAAATTTCCGAAAGGATGCCTTTTATTTAAAGCATTTATTAATGCAGTCCGTAAATCATTGTCATTAATGGTTTCCGTGAAGTCAGCCATTAAATCAAATGATTCATGAGATTCCATCTTCGGGATCTCATGATACTTATCCCAGTTCTCTTCCAGCTCATTTAACACATCTTCCCATAATTCCTCATCAGCATATGGCGAGCTGTTAAAATCAATTATAGTTTTTAACTCACCTGTTTCTGTATTCAGGTAACATTTCATGCCGCAGTCAAGATTATCAGCTATTTCCCTGATCTGGTCTTTTGAGATTTTGATCATTTTCTTTGAGTTAATGCATAGCGGAATTTAAAAAAACAATTTCAAGATTGATCTATTTTTATAACTTTTCATGTTAATGAATAAATATTCGGTCCAGTTCATTTTTAATAGCGGCTATTGACATTAATAATAATAGGGTGTAAATTTGGTAGAATGATAATATTTCCAGTTCGAATACATTTTAAACAAGGAGGAAGATATGCCAAAATTCGATTTTAAGAAATTAGATGCGAACCTTGAAATTCAGGGTTTCAACGATCCTCAGACAAGAGAAAAGATCATAAATACAATTAAAACTGTACCGGAAAAGACATACGACAAGGCTGTTATATTTCTTGGTGCTGCCACTCTCGTCGTAGCTGTGGGAGGAATATTACTTGCCGCCATAGGTAAAACGGTACCGGATGCACTCTGGACAGCCCTGGGGGCAGGGATAGGAGGTCTGGCCGGCATTTTTACAGGAAAAGAATAGAAAATTTCGCCGGGGCATCTTAATTATTTTCTTTAACAGATAATATCCTTGAATATGCAGATAATTAAGGGTATCGTAAAATATTTTATAAATAAGCAGGTCTTAAAGTAAATAAACTATGCATAAAAGAACTTTCATCAAATCGGGAATTTTGGGAATTTTTGCGTTCCTTTTGCCTAAGAAAGCCCGTTCACTTGAGTATTACCCTATGCCTTCAGATAAGAAATGGGCTGTTCTTTATTGTACAGGGTGCGGTTCGGCTCGCGATGCTGCAATATGGATATCCGAAGGTATGGATGGAATAGCCAATGTTTTTGATGTCAGGGAAAATCCGGATCTGTCACAATATGATCATATAGTGATTGGAGGCGCTATCCGGGGCGGAAAAACGTCACAGGAGCTTCAGGATTATGTTGCAGGGAACAAGGAGACTCTGAAACGAAAGATCAGGGGATACTTTGCTGTATGTTGAAATATGATGAAACCGGTCGGACCCGAAACAATAAAAACTCTGATAGATGATCACGTGGCAGCTATTTGCGGTGTTACAAATGTTCCATCAAAGGTTTTCCTTGGCAGGATAACCTATGGCTTAATGGAACCTGATGTCCGCAAACAGATGGAAGGATACAAGATGCCGGAATATGACAACCTGAAACGGCCTGAATGTATGGCGTTCGGCAGGGAAGTACTCGCAACCTTTATCTGACCACCCTGCTCCCTGCCCCCATAGCTGTCAACCTAAGGAATATTTTAATAACGGAAACTACTATAATTATCTGGTTTATACACAAATAAGTTTACCCTCCTTAAAAAAGGAGGGTAAACTTTTATTCCCAAAACTCCTTAAGTTGACGGCTATGCCCCTGCACCCTGCACCCTGCAACATAAACTAACTTTATATCTTTCCCGGATCAGTTTTAAATTTCCTGCGATCCTCCCTGCAAATACTTTTTATAAGCCTTCGTCCCGACATAACTCCGGTGGGCAATCCCCCTCCCGGTTCAACCCATTGTCCGCACATATAAAAATTGCTGAGGCCGGGCAATTTTTGTGACAAGGGTTTCATCAATACATGAGCATTATCGGGAGTGATGAGCCAGCCTTCAAAACTTCCTTTCCAGTTGCCGGTATATCTCTCAAAAGTCATTGGTGTGGATACATCTCTCATTTCAACCTGTGATGAGAACCTTGGAAAACGCTGTTCCAGAAGCTCAATGATCTTATCTGCAATTTCTTCTTTCTTCTGATTATAAGCGGTTTTATCCTCAGCAAGCTTTTTCCAGTAATCATAATCAGTTGCAAGCATGATTGTCAGAACAGTTTTCCCTGAGGGTGCCATTGACGGATCATGATTGTAAAGATGAACCCAGAGCCTGTCACGTTCCGTTTCACCTATCATAACAGGTTCTTTTAGTTCATAGCTGAAGCCTGAAACTGAAAGGGGTATTTCGTTAAAAGTTCGGTTTACCCCGATTCCCACAAAGATCAGTGAAGGGAATAGTGGCCATTTTTCATAATTCGACTTTATCTTCTCATCGGCATATTTCCCCTCAAGCATTTTAAAGATAGTTGTATACCCGTCAGCCGCTGAAATTACTCTGGAGCAAAAATGTTCTTTCCCGTCACTCAGTCTTATCCCGACAGCTTTCCCGTTTTCGGTGATGATCTTTTCAACCCGGCTGTTATAACTGATTGTTCCGCCAAGTGATTTATAGCGCTCTTCCAGTGATTCTGACATAGGCATTGAGCCGCCCACGGGGTATCCGGCGTTTTTATTATGGAGGTAAGCAAAAGTGAAAAGCATGAACATCATTGAAAACTCAGGGAACCAGATTTCGTTGAAAGCCTTGCGAAGCATTGGGTCCTTAAAGCGGTTTGCAAATTCTTCACATGTGACCTTCATCCATTTCTGCATCTTATTTCCGTTTTTAATAAAACCTGTTAATAACCTGGCTTGCTTAACCAGGCGTTTTGGGAATGGTGCATGTTTTGACGGCTGGTCGAAAGGAAGACACATTTTGATGCCATTAATGAATTCCAAAATAGGTTCCCTGTCTCCCGGAGAAAATTCCAGAAGATGCTTTTCAAGCCGGTTTATGTCAGTATAAAAGGTCAGGATCCGTCCGTCAGGGCTCTCAAAATGCATATATTCATCCATGTTGATGATTTGCGTGTCTTTAATCAGGCCGACTTCATCATACATATCATGCATTCTGCTTTCTTGTGAAGAACCTACGAGCCAGTGGATGCAGCAATCAACAGTATATCCTTTCCTCTTCCATGATGTACATAAGCCTCCGGGCTTATCATGCATTTCAAAGATCCTGGTTTTATAACCGTTCATCCGGCCGTAAATTCCTGCAGATAATCCTGCAAATCCGGCACCAATGATGATTATTGAATTGTCGTTAGCATCGTTCATAACTATGATCTTTAATGAAAAATCAAAACTACTATTTAATGAAGCAGAAAAGTAAATAAAAACGGGGATTATCAGGGAATTTGCCGGTGAGAATCAGAATTATTTCGGTAAATTTGGTTAAAAAATGGGAGGTATAATTATGGAAGAAACAAATGCACACGAGGTAAAATATGATGATAACCAGATCCGGACATTAATGGAGAATAAGCTACCGGAAATGGCAAAATATATGAAATTCATCGGGACATTTACATTGGTTGTCGGTATTGTATATTGTGTTACAATCGTTGGCGCCATTTTCGGAATACCCATGTATTTTATGGGAAGAAGATTGAGAGAATCGGCAGATTCTTTCCTGAAGTATCGCAGATCCAACTCAGGGCAGGACCTTTATAATGCTATTGAAAAACAATCCCGGGCCTTTTTTATACAATATGTATTTGCAATAATTGGTCTTGTATTTATGGGATTATATCTAATAATCATGATTATCTTACTGGTTTCAGGTGCATTTTGGAATTGAATATTATTTCCCCCTGAAAACCATTGATTCAAAATTTCCATATCCATCCAGCAGCTGATTTTTTATTTCCAGTCTGACTCTGGAAAGAATGCCGTGATAGACAGGTTTTGCTATCAGTTTTTTGATCAGGAATTTTAGTAAAGGATTTACCCCATCAAGCAGATCTTTCCGGTCGAGTATCTTTTCAAATTCAAAATCTGCCTGAAAAGGGAAATTATCATCGAATGATCTTATTCTTAATGATTCCGGATATTTAGTTTTGAGTATGTTATCATAACCATATTTTATGACTGAACAGTCAGTCAAAGAATATGAACTGAATCTTTTCTTATTATTTTCAGTAACCAAAATAGCCAGTGAATGGCTTTTTTTATAATAAATGTCCATAAATAACATCGTAAACTTTCCCGCCGAACACTTTCCCCAATACCATTTATTAAAGAGTACATCAAGATATAAAGGATATTCCCTGTCAACTTTCAGGTAATTATGATCATGATAACCNNATTGATCTGGGCTGGGGAATAATCCAGTAAAACTCCGACTTATTTTTACCCATCTGATGAACCATTTTATTGCCACGGGGTTTCCATCCTTCCGTCGCTCCTTCAAACCTGAAATCACCCCTGAATCCCGGGATATCAATTTTGATGAAATAAATTTCAGTATTAGCAGGTTCGTTCCATATTTTTATTCTGTTGTCAACCGTAATATTGCACTGATTGGGATCAGCTATCAAATCTTCCATATTGAAAGGCAAAGTGAGGCTTTCACTTTTTTCAGGGGTATTGATTGAAAGTGCCAGCTGAGGATATATCCTGGTCCTTAATGGATCAGTCCCGATATGCAGCACTATCTTCAGAAAACAGCCTTTTGTCTGATCGTACATGTCAAAATACCACCATTCAAAATCACCCTTTCTGAAATCAGTTATCTGAAGTCCATCATCTTCGGGCCTGACTTCCTGATCATCGGTATCATTATTCGTTTCAATTCTGCTGTCAAAATAACTCATACCTGAATAAGTTTGATCATATTAATTATCTACGTATTATAAGACATATAATACATTTTATAATACATCTCAGGAATTTATTCATCCGGTATTGGGAAGAGGGCATTGAACAACAATTTGTAAGTTGCCTGGGTGGAAGCCCTGAACTGCGGACTAAAGGAATAAAGGATCAGGTCTCCCTTCCCTTTTTTAATCCGGATCATTGCAGGTTTTTCCGACAATTTTTCCTCTTTTTCACAATAACCGCTTACAAGGATTTCCTTTTCAGGGAAAGCGCCGATCACCCTGCGATCCATATCAAACCTGGGGATAGTTGTATTGAACAATGGATTTCCCCGATAAAATACATTGGTTTCTGCAGGCATACCCCAGGTAAGGGGATGATCGCTCTTAAGCTGCAGACGGACAAGTGAACCGGGAACATTTAACCCTTCCTTGCGGGCCTGATCGGCAATATTTGTAAAAGGAAGCATGAATTCTTCCTTCGTTTCTCCAATGGTGAACTCCAGTATTCCGGTGAACAAATCGGTTGACTGTCCCCAGGAAATGACTTTTCCTCCATTGTTGACAAAAATCATAAGCTTCTCAAGTCCTTTCTTCCCCATACCCTTCTGGTAATCGGGATGATAATTGCTCATAGACGGACTCGTTTCAGTACCTGGTTTGCCATTCAGAAGCAGAGCCTTAGCTGTTGAGGGAAAGATAACGACATCAAAACTTGCCGTTAAATCTGTTTTCTCAAATTCATCCGGATGGAGTATGGTATATGGCAATTTGTAAGAATCAAAAAGATAACGGGTCCAGCCGGCATCCATGTCACTGAAATATGTCTCAACAAGAGCGATCCGTGGCATTTTAACATTTGTAACCGGTATCTTTCCAGGATCCCTGACCAATCCTGGTTCAGTGAGCGATTCTTTCACTATACTATTTAATAAATCATTATTATTACCCTGAATGATAAAGCTTCCTTTTCCGTAAACCTTTCCGTCAATCTTTATTTCACTCGTCAGGCGGTCAACAATCATTCCGTTCTGCATTGCAATGAATGCAGCTTTAAAGCTGCCATTGCTTGAAGCAGGAAAAACTGCAGGCAATTTATATCCTTGTTTCAATGGATAATAAATACCTGTAACCGGCTTAAGCTTTGCCTCGAAAGTTTCATCCCGGATTTTTATCTCATGCGATTCCAGTCCTCTGTGGAGGGGTAATGACCAGCTTGTTACGTCATAAGGACGTATTATCTCTCCTCCCGGACTATAATGTCTTACCGGGAATTCCTGCTTTTCCATCACCTCTTTAAGAAATGCCCGGAATGGCTGTGCAAGAGGATAAACAATATCACCTGATTTGAGATTGATACCACTTAGAGTATAATCTGCCGTAAGCCGGAAAGTATTTATTCCTTGTTCCTTCATTAACTCTACCAGAGCTATAAGTTCACTCTGGTCAACCTGCTGAGCGGGGGCCACATAATAATACGGGGGCTGTGATTTCCCTTTTTCAACCTCTCTTCTGCAGATGTCATTCCTGAATTTAAGGATATCATTTTTCAGCAATGAAGCAGTTTTAATAGTGGAAAGTGTTGATTCAATTTCAAGTTTGACTATATCACCCAGACGCCACCAGCCGCCGGGCCAGGGGAGCGGAAAATTTATGCTCTTCTCATATTCCGAAAGGCCTTTCCCACTTGCCTGAAGTTCATTCGGTTCGATGTATACCGGTGATGCTTCACGGACGCTTGCTGCTTCCGTTAACATTCCGATAACGTTTTTCCAGATACAAGTTTCGGTTGATCCGGGCCAGTAATCATCAAATATCATTTTTTGTCCTATTCCCTTTA
>DNOQ01000188.1 GCA_003501665.1 Bacteroidales bacterium
CCAAAACTTCCCTCAAAGCCTCTATCGGATGCAAAAGTTTTATCCCTTTCAGGATCGTCCGGTTGATATTCTTGTTCATCCCGACGACTTTGACATTCTCCAACCCTTCCTTCATCTGAATCAAGACCTCATACTCAAAGGCAAGCTGATTCATAGCCCCCAGGACATGCCTGCTTGCCGTCTTTGCAAATCCGATTTCCTGATACTCCTGCATGACCTTCTTGATGATCTCAAGACTGAATCCCTCAGCCTGAAGATTTAAGCTCAGGCTGATAAGGAACTCTTCCTCGATGTTCTTGATATTAGCCGTGAGGACTTTCGGGATAAGAAAAGAATACAGGGACTTCACATTGGTAAACAGGAGGCATTTTTTCTGTCAACCCTGACGATGTTGCAATACCAATTGCCGAGACCTTCCGTGCTCTCAGGCAGGACTGATACAAGGGGAGGGTTCCCCATCGCCTTCAATAGCTTTTGAGTACAATGAATCAGTCTCACACCGCACCAGGCAACGTCATCATAGCTGAATACGCAGCTAACGGAGATTGAAAAAGCTGCACGTTAATCTGATTTAAGGCTTTTCAAAATTTTCCGAATCGCTGGTTTTACCTGCGGGATAACATCTTTTATAGTATGCCATACAATATCGTATTTAATTCCGAAGTAAAAGTGGATCAACCTGTCCCTCATCCCGGCCATCTCTTTCCATGGAATTAAAGGATACTTGTCCCTGATCTCCTCCGGTATCTGCTTTGCAGCCTCACCGATTATTTCGAACTTTCTGATCACAGCGCTCGATGTCTTATCGTCCTTTTTGAATTCGTCAAGGCTGATCTCTTTGACAAATTGTTCGATGGCGAGCATTGCTCCAAGGATATCCCGGAGATATAACGAAATGTCTCTCATACTGCGACTTTTTCCCTGAGAATAATATCCTTAATCTCTTCCCTTAGATCGCTTTCGGAGACAACGTCAACCTTCATATTAAGTTTCTCCTCAAGAAACAGGGCCAATCCAACGAAGTCAAGGAGATTTGCTCCCTCCTCGAATTCGACCAGGACATCGAGATCGCTGCTTTTCTTCTGTTCATCCCTCACATACGAACCGAAGATACCTCTTATTTCCGCCTTAAAACGCTTTCTTGTTTCCGGCTTCAGGTTGCTGAGGGTTTTGAGAATTTCGTCTTTAGAGATAATATTATCATCGATGGATTTTTTCAGCACCACTCTCCCCTCCCCTGAAAGTTTCTTTATTTTACCTTAAATCCCGGCAATTCATGCGTATTATTCGTGTCGGAACCGTCAGTCCTTCATTAGAGATAGACCTATAAATACACTATTGCGAGCGTCTGAGGCACTGAACCATGCAATTTTCGTCATCACCGGATCAAATAAATGGAGCAAGTTGCAAACTTGCTCCCGCGATATATTCAAAAAGCAGCCTGTCCCGAATGGCGCTAATTTAAGGGCTTATTCCAAGCCACTCATAACCGAAGCTTTATCCTTGTCATTCCACGGCTTGACCGGGGAATCCAGCCTTGAAGCCGTGGATGCCCCGATCAAGTTTACCCGCCTTCGGCGGCGCCAGAGGTGACCAGGGTCGGAGCATGACAGTTGATTGCCGAAGCATTTTCAAATGCTTTCTCTTGCAAATAGCCCTTAAATTAGCGCCATTACAGCCTGTCCCTTTTTTCTCAATGCTTTTTTCTTAATAAGTAACAAGTCAAGAATTAAGTATGGTGTCCCCGGAATTTTACCCGGAATTTTCGGAATTCTCTTTCACGTCATTTTTTTAGTCATTGCTGCATCTATAATTCCTTCTGCCTCCTGCTTCACTTTTTCAAGCAGCATCGGAATCTTCCTGCAATGGCGCACATCTGTCGGATCAAAAAACCCTGGTTCAATTTCCAGATACTTGCAGTATCTCAGAAGCTGTTTACGAACTTCTCCCTGATGACTGACCCAGTTACGTATCAATTTAGCCTCTGTACGCGCGTGAGGGACTTTATCACTTTCATAAAACGGCGGATACTCTTTAGTATCCGGGAACTCGGCCTCGATAATCTGGAACAATAATACAATTTGCACCGACACGGGCAGATCGGGCAAATGAGCAAGTTGCCATAATCTGAGCTGCAGAGTTAATTTGTGAGTCCATTGCTGGCGGTCTATATCGTCCTGAAGTCTCTCAAAACCAGATGTAATGAAGCCTCGATTCTTGAATAGATGCCTTTTTCCAGCATCCTCAATTCGTAGCAATTTTGGGTTGAGTTGCTCGCCTGTTAAGAAGAAAAGCCGATCACATTCTCTCTGTACGTAGTAAAATACCTCACTTTCATTTGAGCTGTGTTCTAAATCAACAACAAGAACGAGTTGTTCGCTTTCTTTCAGCAAAGCAAAATTTGACGGCAAAACGCTGCTCAGCTGATCCATGGTAAAAGCACTAAAACGGGATATGCGATATACATATTTCATTTCTTTAAAATTGAGCCTCAAATTTTTGCGCTCAATACATGTTTCTTTATAAAGCCAGCATCTGTTTGAAATCTATTGCCAGAATAAAATTTACACCTATCATTGCCGAAATTGTCTGCAATAAAATTGGGAGGTCTCTTTTATAAGCCTCAGGCCATGAATTAACTATAAACTATTTCGGGCATCGTTTCAAAAAAATTGCCGTGGAAACTTCATTCCTATATTTTTTGCCATCTTTTTTACATCGGCAGGGCGACATTAAAATCTTCTATCTTGATGGCTTTTAATGCCTCGCCAATATATTCATCAATTTTTTTCTTCCATTCTTGCAGTTTCCCTTATCTGACCACGACATTCGATATATCTTGTAAAGATCCTATATTTATTTCAACGGGCTTTGGTATGATTTTTTTAATCTCTTCGATGCTCTCATTAATTATTTGCATAGGATTTAACATTGATGATTTACGATTTATTGTTACCCATGCAAATCTGTATTCTCTTTGATAAATGTACCTTCTCGCTTTGGAGAATAGAACGCCAAAAGAACTTAAATGCTTACTGTATGTTACTCTGGCATTTGATCCAATATAGTTAGGCATCACCTTGTTGAATGAATCGTGAATTCTTTCTGTAAACTGAACTACGTCATTAATAATCAGACAACTATCTGAACCTTTAAATTCGTTATAAAGCCCTTCATCATAATCATACGAAAAGCATAAGATATAGCTGTCAATTGGCAGATGAATAGTCGAATAAGTGATATCTCCAATAGGTTGAATTGGTATATTATTTTTTGCTAAAGTTATTTTCACTTTATCAGAATTGATGCTGCGCGTATGGATTACTTCCTTATCTCTTCTACCTTCATCATACTCTTTCTTCATAAATTCAAGGGCGGGAAAAATAAGAAATTGACCGGTTTCATAAGCTTTCTTTATATGCACAGCTTTACCATATCTGTATAACTTTTTTTCAGGCTGAAGATTCATGAATTTTTTCATAGCTGTTCCGT
>DNOQ01000064.1:0-9444 GCA_003501665.1 Bacteroidales bacterium
TCGCGGTGCTGAAAATAATAACTGAGATAAGCATCGCAATAATAACATTGCGATTGTACTTTTTGCGCAATCTGTAAGCTCCATACTCTTTGTTCCTCCATTCAAACACAATGTCGTCGAAGCGGGGAGCTTTAATTTTTTGATTTGCCATCTTCTTTTAAGATTTACAGGTTAATTTGATGAAGCTGATGTTGAAGTGATACCAGCTGCTTTCTCCACCATAGCTTCTTCATACCATGCGATATCCATAAAAGTATAACGGGCAATTCCGCAAATATTCATTTCGTCAAGGATATCAACAAAGTTACCGTAATTAGCTTTTTTATAAGCTTTGATGAGAACAATGGGCCCGGTATCATCATCAGTCTTCAATCTGCTGATAGATTTTTGTACTGAATCCTGCGATATTCGTATTCTCCCTTCAAGAACCTGTCGCTCAAATTCGTTTATTGTTCTGAACAGAGACCTGTTTCTTTCAAGGAGTACAGCGCGAACGCCGGCAGGGCTGTAATCTGTTTGAAATACCGGAGGGAGATTCTTATAATCTTCCTCAGCTACTCTTCCCGGATACCAGTATATTTTATCATCGGGCCCGAGCAAAATATTCAGAGTTCGGCTTGCTGTAATTTTCGGAGGCTCCTGATTCGGGTCTCTGATCTTTTCGGGAAGTGTTATCTCCATAACCTTAGCTTTGCTCAAAGATGTTGTAAGCATAAAGAAGGTTATCAATAACATCATAAGGTCCACCATGGGAGTCATATCCATGTGTGGAAGGATCTTCTTCGCCTTTTTCTTTCCTCCGCTTTGTTCCTGTTGAATAATTTCTGCCATATTACTGTTGTATTTCGTCTAGATTTATTCGTACTGCTTCAAGGCTGGTCACCAGATTAAACCTGTGTACATTTTTATCCTGAAGTATATTAAGGACTTTTTTTACGGTAGGGAATTCAGTAGCTGCATCTCCTTTTATGGTCGCTCTGACAGCCGGATTGACCTTGCGGGAATATAGTATCCACATTGCCAGCTGATTGTCAGTTGAATCCATAGGAATGCCTGTTTCCATATTTTTCCTTGCAGACATTTCAGAATTAAGATATTCTTTTATTTGCTGCATCGGAACTCCTATGGCAGAATTATATTTTTCAAACATGGCCAATTCCGCATTGGTGAACTGAATCTCATAATGATTTCCCATTTCTTCGAGGATCTTTCTTCTGAACTTCAGCAAAGTATCAGATCCGTTATCGACATTGAAAAACACTCTGTTATCATTTGAAATGAGAAAAGTCATTGAATTAAAATCAGGTATAGGTGTTTCTGATATTGAAAAAGGCATATCAACATTAGTCGGTTCGGGTTGCCTCATCTGTGATGTTAACAAAAGGAATACCAATATCACAGCGAAAGTATCAACCATCGGCGTCATGTCGATCTTGGGTGATTTTGTTGGTAATTTAATCTTTGGCATTACTGATTTTGATTAAATGATTAATCTGTAAGATAAATCAAATTTATGTCTTTTTTAGTGATGCTGCAAAATTTTGTGTCAGGCTGAATCCGGCTTCGTCAATCTTAAAGGTATAACCGTCAATTGTTGATGAGAAGTAGTTAAAAGCAAGGATTGCCAGAGTTGAGCCTGTGATACCGAAAGCTGTATTAACAAGAGCTTCGGATATACCCTGCGAAAGAGCAAGAGCATCAGGCGCACCTGACTGGGCTAACGCTCCGAATGCCCGGATCATACCAAGAACAGTACCAATAAGACCGATAAGCACTGATACTGAAGCAAGAGTTGAAAAGATAACCATATTTCTTGACAGCATCGGAAGCTCAAGAGCAGTTGCCTCTTCAAATGATTTCTGTATTGAAAGTATTTTCTGATCCTTCTCAAGATCTTTGTCTAACTGCAGATCACGATAGCGGGACAATCCTGCTCTCATGACATTTGCAAGTGATCCTTTCTGGTTGTCACAGGCTTCAATAGCTTCTTCGATCTTATCTTGTTCAAGCATTTCCTGTAGTCTTCTGACAAAAACATTTAATCTGCCTTTTCCTTTTGCCCTTGAAAGAGTTATGATCCTTTCAATAACAAAGATGAAAAGTACAAGCACACAGGTCATCAGGATCGTAACAACATAGCCACCCTTGTAAATAATTCCGAGATAGTTTCCTTCAAGCGCATGACCCTGAGGATTACCTCCTTCAAAATTAACCGGATTTCCCATTACATTGACGAACAACAAATAGGATACCACAAAAGCTATTAAAATAGCACTGACTGCAAAGATGTTTTGCAACGCTTCTTTGAACGAACTTCCTTCTTTACTCATTTTTTTTATCGATTTGTTTAGGTTTAAGATTTAACAATCCGCAAATATATATTATTTTTTTTTCCCCCCAACTTGTAAAAGAAATTATTATACTTTTTTGATCAGTTTATTAATATTGTTTAACTCGTTGTGCGGTTGATATGAAATAATTATCAAATATACTATTCAGATCTTACAATATGGTATTGATACCGGTAAAAACATTACTATATTAATGTTGAACCTCACAATGGATTAAAGTATATTAAATAAGAACCACCGACTGTTATAAAACGTCTTATTCTTTCCTCTATTTCGCCAGAGATACATTATATATCCTCGACTTTGTAACAGGAATTTCCTGAGACTGATATCCCGGGGCACTTATTATAAGAGCTTCCGAGCTCTTTGGGATTTCAAACTTAAATTCACCCTTTGTGTTTGTAAGAATTTCAGCAGCAGTATCTTTTACCCTTACTGATGCAAAGGCAATGGGCTGACCGGTCCCTGCATCCCTGATGATTCCTTTTATTTCATTGGGATTGATTCCTTTCTTCACCTGTGCTTCGTAATCACGTACATAATTCAACTGGTTTACAGCAGATGTGTTTCTGGGATCGATAGCAAGTATCCTTTCATAAGCTTCTTTTGACCTGGTAAGGTAACCAAGACGCCCTTCGATCGTAGGCTGGCTGCTTGCTGCTATCAGTTCAATTGCTCCGATTCCCTGATAAGCTCTTATCCTGTAATCTGAATCATTGGGATCAAAATTAAGCCACCTGTTGTAAAGGTCTCTGGCTTTATTGAGCTCATTGTTGTTCATATAATAATAACCTAGGAAATTAAAGGCTTCCGCCATTTCAGACCTGTTTTTTAAAGAGTCCGGCTGAGCAATTCTCGTAAGACTGATAAATCTGTTCTTTGCCAGTTCCGTTTTATTGTCCGGATCAATTCTTGTTGAAGTACGGGCTAACCAGAGATGAGCTGGAAGATAATCTGGTGATTTTTTGATTATTACGTTAAAAAGGGAGTCGGCACTTTTATAATTTCTGCCATTATAGAATGCTCTTCCTACCTGCATGAAACTTTCAAGATTCTCTTCATTTGGATCGATCAGTCTGGCCCAGGTTCTTGCAGCTTTGTCGTAACGTCTGAAATTATAGTAATTGGCTGCCATTTCGCTCAGCACAGTTTTGTCCTGGGGCCTGATCTCACTTACTTTATCAAACTCGATGAAAGCTCTGTCGAGTTCTTTATCGGCTTTTTCAATATCAGCCTTCAGAGTTTCAAT
This sequence comes from Bacteroidales bacterium, assembly GCA_003501665.1. Taxonomy (GTDB): domain Bacteria; phylum Bacteroidota; class Bacteroidia; order Bacteroidales; family VadinHA17; genus LD21. Next base: position 3,601 of record DNOQ01000064.1, read on the forward strand.
CTTGGCTGTAAGTTCATTAATTGCCGGTTGTATTTTTGCTTTTGCAGCAGCCGTCCCTGCTCCGGTAAGACTCCTTTTCTGATTCTCAAGCTGGTTTTCAAGTGATGAGAGTTCATCCAGCAATGCCGGATAATTCTGGTTTTTCCTGACTATTATCCTTGCCATGTAATGGTGGTCTTTCCAAAGTATCCTCTCTTCGGGAAGCGTTTTGAAAAGCTGATCCATGTATTTAAAGGCCTGGTCATAACTGCCATTTTTACTTTTGGAGGCCAGTTCGAAGCTTGAATAACCGGCAAGGCGGTTCATGTAAGATCGTGATTTGTCGACTGCAAATATCTCCTCAATATTTTTGATTACTTCTTCATAATCGCCGGCATAGAATAGTGATGTTACATATCTTGTCATTGCGGGTATATTGCCTTTATTCAGGTCAAGATATTTCTGATAATTCTCTTTTGACTGAGCATGTCTTCCGGCAAGAGCGAAAAGCTGAGCAAGTTCCCTGTATGCAGGAGCATAATTGGGATCCAGGGCTATGGCTTCTTCAAAATATGGAATGGCAACGTTAAGGTTTTTACCTCTGACATAGATATTACCTATTTTCATATTTGCGGTGGGGGACTTAGGATTGTAATACTGTGCCAGATTATAGTTTTTTATTGCATTGGACCCATCATTAACCGCAATATAAATATCACCAGCTATAAGGTATATCTCAGGATTTTTAGGATCAATCTTTATTGCCTGTCTTATAAGAGGAAGAGCCGAAGCTGTGTCAGCACTTTTTTCCCTGACAAATGATTCCGCAATTTTTGCAAGTGCGTATGCGTATTCCGGCGCAGGAGGCTGTATTTTCTTTATATTCTTATAGGGAAGAAGAAAGCTTTTTGCCTTGGTACGTATTTCGCCGGCAGTTTTGTCGTCACCCTGGTATAAGGCTATTTTTGCCAGTCCTACATAATTCAGAGGATCATTAGGGTTGGCGTTTACACCTTTCTGATATGTTTCTTTCGCCTTGTCTGTTGCTATCTGGAATGAAATGGAAATTGTATCTGCAAAATACTCCAGCAGGTAGTTTTCGCCAAGATGAAAGTAGTTCTTGGCGTTTGAAGGTTCTTTCTGGATCAGTTGATTCAACATCTCTTCTGCTTTATCATATTGTTCACTCTTTGTAAGAAGCAGTGCGGAGGAAAGGTTCTGTGCCTGTATGTTGCTCATCAACAACCCTGTCATTAAAAATCCCAGAATTAAACCCTTGGTATAAATCGAACGTCTCATAGCTGTTTTTTTATTTTGATTTCAATAATACTAATTTTTCTTTTACTCTTTTGCTTAAAATTATTTATTTATGGTTTCCTGTCACTCTATATTTTAAATTCTCTCTGATAATTAAATCCCTTTAAATTTCTTATTACTTATTACTCACTACTCACCCCACCTACGCTAAAGCTTCGGTGGGCAAAGCACTCACTACTCACCTCTTATCTGCACCATCCTTATCGGCATTGTGGCAGGAACCAGCCCGGCCTTAAGTACAATTCTCTGTCCCTGTTCAGCTGTTGCCCACTGAATAAATCCGGCACCAAGTCCTTTGAAGGTTTCCCTTGTAATCAGATAGACTTCCCTGATAAAAGGATAGGATCTGTCATATATCCATCCCTGATCGGGGCGGTAATAAGAGCCATCATCAATGAATGGACGTGAGATCGCAAGGACGTTAACTTTCCTTATGAAGCTCCTGCTCAGCGAATCGCTTTTATCGCTGATCCAGTTAACACTTACAATTCCAAGAGCATCAGGGTTCCTCGAGACGAAATCAATAACTTCCGGATTGGTATTAACTGCATAAAAATTCTGCGGTAACGCTTCGGTGATCTCAAATAATTCTTTAAAATAACGAATGTTTCCTGACTTGGTATTGTCAAAGATGATTCTGATTTTACCAAGCTTTGATTTCGGGTCCAGATCATCCCATGAAACTGCTTTTCCCAGGAATATATCTCTGACCTGATCATATTTAAGAAGAGTATCCTTGTTTGCTTTATTTGTTACAAGCGCGAGTCCGTCATAAGCAAATGTTATGGTGCGCGCAATAACAAGGGTATCCCTCAGGTATTTTATCTGGTCGTCAGTAAGTTTCCTGCTCGTTACAATGACCTTTACGCAATCGCGCATGAAATCATTTATAACATCATATTCAGGTTTATACTGAGGTGTGATTTTTGCGTTTGTATAGAGTTGTGTGAAAGTGAATACTTCCGTGTCAATTACAGGCTGGAATGACTCGTCGGCGGTTATTTTTATATTACCCCTTGTCGGAGTCTCATTCATCATGGCTCCTCCTCCTCCGCATGAAGATAACGCGATAAAGGTTATGGCAGATATTAAAATAACAGCAGAATTAAAATAATGATTTCCTGAACGGAGAAAAATGTCGATAGTTCTTACCATTCTTTCGGATAAGAAAAATTTTAAAAATAATCGGATTAATTTCAAATCATTCATTTTACCGGATATCTTGTCGTAGCCAATAAACTATACTGCAAAGTGTATGCCAGGACAAATCAGCGGAATAATTCAGAAGTTAAAATACTTACTCTTCATCTTTATTTCTCGTAAAAAATGCATTCGTAATCTGTTTGTATGTTACAAATATTCTGTAAATTCCATATAGAAGGAATGTGGCGCCGAAAAGTCCGAATACAGCTTTATTCATGTTAAAGAACCTGTCAGCATAAAAAAGGAAAAAAATTCCGCCGCCCAGATAAAACAGTACCATGAATATTCCAAACATGGCATGAATCTGCTGTATAATCCGGTTGTTATCCATTTTCATTTCCCGATGGCAAATAAAAGAAAAATCGGCTTAATTTCAAAGATTTTTAAAATCTTATTGATAAACAAACTAAAATAATAGGTGAATATCTATTTAATTAACAATGAACTGTCTCCGTAGCTTAAAAACCTGAAACCCCGGTTTATGGCAAAATAATATAACTTCCTCCAGTCGTCACCGACCCATGCTGAGACAAGCAGGAGAAGAGTACTCCGGGGTTGATGAAAATTTGTTATCATTCCATTGATCATTCTGAATTTATATCCCGGAATTATGATAATACCCGTAGATCCGGTCAAATATCCGGTTCCTTTGTTTTCAATTATCTTAAGCAAAGCTTCAAGAGATTCCTTAACAGATATCTCTCTTCCGCAGTAATGGTATGGTTCCCATTGCTCTGTAAAGAAAACATCATCATAATCACGTTGTTTCATTACTTTTCTGCCCAGCCAGTATATGCTTTCAAGAGTCCTGACGCTGGTCGTTCCTACCGCAATTATCCTGTTATGATAAGAAAGGAGAGTCTCAATTGTCTGATATGATACTGAGAAATGCTCGCAATGCATTACATGATCTGTAATATCATTCGTTCTTACAGGCTGAAATGTCCCTGCTCCGACATGAAGAGTGATCTCTGTCCGTTTTATACCTTTGTTTAATATATCATTTATTATATGATCAGTGAAATGCAATCCTGCTGTCGGGGCAGCCACCGATCCTCTGATCCTGCCATAGACAGTCTGATAACGGATATTATCAATTTCTTCATCTTCCCTGTTCACGTAGGGAGGAAGCGGGATATGCCCCGCAGATCCCAGAACTTCCGCAAAACTTATATCTTCCGGATCCCAACTAAACCTGACCCGTAATCCTTCATCAGCCGGTCCCGCCTTTTCTGCAAGGAGTTCATATTCTCTCTCATTTATTTTGAACAGAAGGGTAATAGTTCCTTTTTTCCATTTTTTAAGGTTTCCAATCATACATTTCCATTCAACAGGATTTACAGAAGCGAATGTATGAGTATAATCAGACGGGGAAAGTGGTTCAAGAAGTAATATTTCAATAATTGATCCTGTGGGTTTTGTAAACAACAATCTCGCTCTGATAACTCTTGTATTATTGAAAACCAACAATGAATCGGGTGGCAGATATTCTGAAATATTTCTGAAAATATCCGTTTTAATATTTCCGGTTCTGTATATGAGTAATTTTGATCTGTCTCTTTCCCTGGCCGGGTATTGGGCTATCCTTTCGGCAGGAAGGTCATAATCGTAATTATTGATATTTAATTTCCTTATAGAATCTCTCATAAAAATTCAATTGGTTCAAAATAACCAATTTAATTTTTATAAACAAACCAGGCAGAATTAGTACCTTTGCATTGCAGCAGGCTGTCCCATCGTGGTGATTTTCCGGTTTATTACCGGGAGTCGCCAAGGAAAGTCCGGGCAACACAGAGCNNATGCTTCCTAACGGGAAGATATCCGTGAGGATATAGCAGTGTAACAGAAAATTACTTCCGGTTGAAATCTGCGAAGGCCAGCCTTCGCAAAGGCTTCGGCTGGTAAAGGTGAAAAGGGGAGGTAAGAGCTCACCGGTTCCTGTGGTGACACGGGAAGCCGTACACATCATGGGTTGAAAGATCATGTATACCGGCATTGAGGGCTGCTCGTCCGACGCCGGGGGGTGGATCGTATGATCACGTCAGCAATGGCGTGACAAGATAAATGATGGGAAATGGAATTATATTCTCGTGAAGAAACAAATCCGTACGGAACCCGGCTTACAGGCCGGCTGCAAAATGCGTAGTAGAGGCGCCCAATTTGGGCGCCTCTACACATTTTGCAGCCGGCCTGTAATAGGATATTATTTCAATTTAAAAATGCTGTCATCCATCGGTATGTCAACCTCGACTTTTGTGAAACTTATGACCATTTCCATACCACTCACCGATGTGGTTGTTTTCATCGGCATTATTATACCGCTTGTTTCCATGTAGTCCGACGGAAATGTTACAACGGTTGCAGGCATTCCACCCTGGGTTACATCCATTGTCTGCTTAACCAGCATCCACGTTGCCTTGTCAATATACAACATACTTACTGCTCCTGGTTCAAGAGTGGCTTTGACCTTTATTACAGGCTTCCCGTTGACTGCATCTTCTCCCGCAACTTCAAGCTGTCCGTTTTTGAGGTATTTGTCAAGCATGTTCTCAAAATTATTGTTCCTGAGAAGCTGTTTAACTTCCTCCGGACTCATTTCTGCCGGTTGTGACGAACCGGTCATCGGATTGACAGAATATCCCTTTTCACCATCGTATGACTGAATGATCTCCTGGCCACTCATATTCATGACTGTTTTTATTTTGTTTGGGTTCTTCATCCAGATCTCCATAGGCATTTCCATACCCATCATCGACATTTTGGCTGTAATTTTTATACTTTTCTTACCTGCAACCTGGTCAAGTTTATTGGCTGCCGTATAATTTTTTACAATTTCCTCCAGTGACTGTGCATTCAAAATCAGAGAAGTAATAAGACAAGCTGAAATCAAAACAAGTTTTTTCATTTTAGAATAGTTAATGTTAAAGTAACTGTAAAAGTAATTTATTTCTGTGCAAATTGATGACCCCGAACTTACTTTTTGTCATAATCATAATAACCTTTCCACATTGCCGAAAGTCTTTTTCGGGTTTCATCTTCACGCGGATTGGTCGCGGGGTCATAGAATTTACTGCCTTTTATCTCTTCTGGCAGAAAATTGTCGGGGATGAAATTACCTTCATAGCTGTGTGCATACCTGTAATCCTTGTGATATCCCAGATCTTTCATCAGCTTTGTAGGGGCATTTCTGATATGCAGGGGGACCGGCAGATCTCCTTTTTCCCTTACCGCTTCAATTGCTGCCTCAATAGCCATATATGATGAATTACTTTTGGGTGATGTGGCAAGAAAAACTGCTGCTTCCGAAAGGATGATCCTCGATTCGGGCCATCCGATAACATTGAC
>DNOQ01000064.1:9491-19110 GCA_003501665.1 Bacteroidales bacterium
GCCAGCCAGTATACTGCCGCATTCGGATCACTTCCCCTGATGGATTTTATAAAGGCTGAGATTATGTCATAATGCTGTTCCCCGTTCTTGTCATAAATGGCAAGATTTTTCTGTACATGGGTCAGTACCTTTTCATTTGTAATTATGATCTTTCCCTCGCCGGTTTTGTCTGCTTCAGAAGTTACAACGAGTTCAAGGGCATTGAAGAGCTTCCTTGCATCACCACCTGAAACTCTTATAAGGGCTTCATATTCGGTTATCTCAATTTTGTATTGTAAAAGATAAACATCTTTAATAAGAGCTCTCTGCAGCAGTCCGGTAAGTTCTTTGCCGCTCAGGGGATTCATTACATATACCTGGCAACGGGAAAGGAGAGGGGAGATGACCTCAAAAGAGGGATTCTCTGTTGTGGCACCGATAAGTGTGATGATTCCCTGTTCAACGGCACTTAAAAGTGAATCCTGCTGTGATTTACTGAAACGATGTATTTCATCAATGAATAGTATGGGATTTGGCTGATTGAAAAACTGCTGTTTTTTGGATTTTTCTATTGTTTCTCTTACGTCTTTAACTCCTGAATGAACAGCACTGAGATGAAAGAAGGGTCTTTTCAGGGTATTGGAAATTATCCATGCAAGGGTTGTTTTGCCTGTTCCCGGGGGACCCCATAATATAAAAGATGGTATATTCCCCGATTCGATAACTTTCCTGAGAACAGCTTCCTTTCCTACCAGATGTTCCTGTCCGCAAAATTCATCAAGTTCTTTAGGTCTTAACCTTTCAGCCAGCGGTTGATTGGGCAACATATTAATTAAGTTTACGTAAAAGTACTAAAATATTATTTTCATGGCGATCAGACAGGCGCAGTTGCTTATTATACAGAAGTGCACAAGCCTGTTGCCGGTTTTATTATTTTTGAGGTCAGAAATTAATTAATAATGATTCAATAATGAGAGTAATCAAAATCCTGACCCTGATAATTTTAATTTCCGGTTGTAAAAACAGATCAGCAAATTCTGCCAATGAATTTATTGAGGGCAAAGATATCATTTCCACTCATGGAATGGTTGTTTCATCGCATCCAGAAGCTTCCCGTACCGGGATTGCCGTTTTAAAAAAGGGTGGAAATGCGGTCGATGCTGCTGTTGCAGTTGAATTTGCACTTGCGGTTTGTTATCCCGAAGCGGGCAATTTAGGCGGCGGCGGGTTTATGATTGTAAGCAAAAGTGACGTATCAAAGGATGTTATTGATTACCGCGAGAAAGCTCCTGTGGCAGCAAAACGAAATATGTTCCTCGACAACAATGAAAATATTATTGAAGGATTAAGCACCGAAACACATCTGGCAGCAGGAGTCCCGGGTACTGTCGACGGTATGATCCGGATACATGACCGCTATGGGGAACTTGACTTCAGGGAAGTGATCCAGCCGGCAGTCGACCTTGCAGAGAAAGGATTTCCTTTACCGGAAGGACAGGCAGCTTCACTGAACCGGAACAGGGAAAATTTCATAAAAAGAAATTCCGTAAGACCCGCTTTCGTCAGGGATTCACTCTGGAAAGCAGAAGACATTTTGCGGCAACCCGACCTTGCAGAAACACTTAAGAGGATAAGAGATTTCGGAAGAGCAGGATTTTATTCCGGGAAAACGGCAGAACTTATTATCAGGGAAATGAAGCGGGGTGACGGGATTATTACAAAGACCGATCTGGAAAACTATACAGCACTCTTTCGTGAACCACTTCAGGCAGAATATAAAGGATATAATATTACAACAGTACCACCACCTTCAGGAGGAGGAATAACACTGATCCAGCTCCTCGGAATGGTTGAGTCAAGCCCTCTCGGAAACTGGGGTTTTCATTCAGCCAGAACGGTTCATTTTATTGCAGAAGCCGAAAGAAGAGCTTTCGCCGACAGATCGGAATATTCCGGAGATGCTGATTTCGTGTATGTACCGGTAAAGGAACTGACAGATAAGGAATACCTTAAAAAAAGAATGAGTGATTTCAATTCGAACAGAGCATCTTTATCATCAGTTATCAGAGCCGGAAAACCTGCCGGATATGAAAGTGAACAGACAACCCATTATTCGGTTGCCGATAAGTCGGGAAATGCAGTAGCTGCTACGACAACCCTTAATAATACATTTGGAAGCAGTATTGTTGTGGAAGGGGCAGGGTTTATTCTTAACAACGAGATGGATGATTTCTCAGTCAGACCGGGAGTACCGAATATGTACGGACTTACCGGCGGTGATGCCAATGCCATAGAACCCGGAAAAAGGATGCTGAGCTCAATGACTCCCGTGATTGTTGAAAAAGGGGGAAAACTTTTTCTTGTCGCGGGAACACCGGGCGGTTCAACAATACCTACCACAGTATTTCAGGTACTAATTAATGTACTGGATTACAATATGAAAGTCTCTGAAGCCGTTAATACAGGAAGATTTCACCATCAATGGCTTCCGGATTGGATAAGTATTGAAGCAAACAGTATTGATAGTATGACACTTATACAGCTTAAGAATATGGGACACGAATACCGGGTAAGAGCATCCATTGGAAGCGTGAATGCAATTCAGATTCTTCAGGATGGTAAATTGGCAGGTGGTGCGGATATCAGAGGTTATAATTCCGCGTGTGGTTACTAACATTGTTAATTAAATATTTTTCAATAAATTGCTTTAATATTATTAACATTTGAAAAATTTTAATACTTTTAACTGCTAATTTTGGGAAAGTAAAAGGAGTTACAATAGTTTACTGTTTTTGAATATCTTTCAGTTTACAATTCAGTTATGAAAAAGCCACTGCTAATAGTATTAATAATACTGGCAGCTATTCTTATACTGCCTGTAATTAACCTCATCCAGTGGGCTTTTAAGGAAAAAAAGCCCATGGATATTATAATTGTCAATAAGACAGTTCCTTCAATTGACCGGGAGAAACATAAATCTTTTCATTGGATACTTACAAATGACAGATTTGTTAAGAAAGGTAATAAAAGAAGCTTTTCATACCGGAAAGATTACTATGGATTTATCCCTACACGCCCCCTGAAGAAGAAATTATGGGACAGAAATGAGTACAGGCTTGCAGACCTGAAAGATCTGCCGGAAAAAGCCGATGCAATATATGTCACCGATACATACGGGGTTTTCTTCAATGAATGGTACCAGGGATTTTCCCAGAGCAGGAGAACAAGAAAGATCTATGGAGGGCTTAATAATAATGATAACCTTCTTATCAAGGAGATGAAAGACCGGAATAAGCTGGTTTTAATGGAATATAACAGTTTTGATTATCCTACAGCGGAATACGAATCATACAGGGCACAGGAGAGACTGGGGATAACTTACTCCGGATGGACCGGCAAGTATTTCAGTTCGCTCGATTCAACGAGCAGAGAGTTTCCTGCCTGGATGACTGCCATGTACAGGAAACAATATAAAAAGCACTGGACATTCAGCAAACCGGGTATTGTGCTTCTTCGGGAACGTGAGATAATTGTACTTGAGGAAGGAACCCATCTGAATAATCCTTTTCCCGAAATAGTTACTGATCCTTCATATAGTGCAAGCTGGAATCTTGCCGGGAACATTTACTTTGACCAGTGGTTCGATATAATTGATCCTATGGAGAATAATGTTATTTCGAAATTCAGGATATCAACAACAAGTAAGGGCGATACATTACTTTCTGAAAACTCGCTGGTTAATGAATTTCCTGCAGTGATCCAGGAACCGCTTCAAAAACGGACATATTATTTTTCGGGCGATTTCACCCATAGGAATATTCCTTATTGTACATCACGATTTAAAAGCTTTGAAAAACTGAAGGGTCTGCTCTACTCCCGGAAACCCGACGATCCCAGAAGGTTCTTCTGGCTCTACTATAAGCCACTTATTGAAGGAATATTTAATGAATATTATAATTCCATAACAGGTAAGTAATAAACTTCAGGCTGATAATTGTTCATATGGTACAGGTAAACAAATTATCTGTACTTTTTTAATTTTTAAATGAAAGTTTCCATAATACAACCCGATACCAGATGGGAAGATAAAGTATCTAATTTCTCTATCCTCGACGATATTATCTCTGATATTAAGAGTGATACTGATATAATAATTCTCCCGGAGATGTTCAGTACAGGATTCTCAATGAATAACACTGAGTTAAGTGAACCTCCGGGAGGAGAGACATACGACTGGATGATAAGTATGGCGGAAAAGACCAATAGTGCCCTGTGCGGCAGCTATATGATCAGATCAGGTTTAAGGTATTTAAACAGGTGGGTATTTGTTACCCCCGAAAAAAGATCATGGAGTTACGATAAACGTCATCTTTTCCGTATGGGTAATGAGCATTTGTATTTTTCACCAGGTAATAAACGGTTGACTTTCAGCTTCAGGGGAGTAAGGATTTTTCCGGGTGTCTGTTATGACCTGAGATTTCCTGTATGGAGCAGAAATATAAATAATTATGATCTTTTGATAAATTCCGCCAACTGGCCATCTCCACGCAGAAATGTATGGTTAACCCTTCTTACGGCAAGAGCTCTTGAAAATCAATGCTATGTTGCCGGGGCGAACAGAATTGGTAAGGACGGAACAGGAGTGACTTATACAGGCGATTCCGTGATAATCAGTCCCGGAGGCAAAATACTTGCATCAGCAGGAAAAAATACGGAGTGCTCAATTACCGCCGAAATCTCAATTACCGAACTTAAAGAATTCCGCACAAAATTCCCTGTCCTAAAAGACATCGATAAATTTACCATCACCAAATAAAACAAAATATACTATTGTCTGTCCCTCAGTCCCTCAGTCCCTCAGTGCCCTGTACAAAACCTCCACAGGATGTAAGGCCATTCTTCCGGTTCCATCCTTTATGTGGTGCCTGCAGCTGGTTCCCGGAGCAGCAATTATAACATCTTCTCCTGCAGCCCTTACCTCAGGGAATAAAACCATTTCACCGATCTTTGTGGCAATTTCATAGTGTTCTTTCTCGTATCCGAATGATCCGGCCATTCCACAACAACCGGAGGGGATTTCCCTTACTCTGTAATTAACCGGAATAGAAAGCATTTCTATTGTACAGGCTGAAGATGAGACAGCCTTTTGCTGGCAGTGGGCATGTAAAAGTACCTCGGCTTTTGTTTCTGCGAATGAACCAGATGATATATTTCCTGCCCTGTATTCGCGGGCAATAAATTCATCTGCCATATAGCTGTTTGAGGCTATCCTGAGTGCATCATCTATAATATCGTCATCAGCAAGATCGGGGTACTCATCCCTGAAGCCTAAAATTGCAGATGGTTCAATGCCGATCAGAGGAAGGTCTTCGCTTATTATGGATCTGAGTCTTTCAATATTATTTCTTACAATTTTCTTTGCTTTCCTTATGAATCCTTTCGACAAATATGTTCTGGCACTTTCATCATGCCTGACAGTAATGACTTTGTATCCAAGCTTTGTAAGAAGCATAATTCCAGAAATACCGATGTTAGTATCATTGAAGTTTGTAAACTCATCAATAAAGAGGCACACCTGACCCTTATATGCCGGGGGATTAATGGAATGAAGATTTTTTCTGATCCAGTTTCTGAGAGTTATACTGTACAAAACAGGAACAGACCTTTTTTCTGCAACTCCGATAACTCGTTTAAATAATCCGGATGTTATTTTGTTTCTGACAAAGAAATTGAACAGAGGAGGTGCTATGGATCCTATTCTGTTAATTTTGGTGATATATACTATTAATATTGTACGCAGAGGTATTCCGTGTTTATCGTGCCAGTGCTGCAGAAATTCTGCTTTAAGTTTTGCTATGTCGACACCCGATGGACATTCTGATTTACAACCCTTGCATGACAGACAAAGTTCAAGTATATCATAGATCTCCCTGTGATCCCATGGATTTGATTTATCTGCACTTAAAAATTCCCTGAGAATATTTGCTCTTGCCCTGGTGCAATCCTTCTCTTCGCCGGTAGCCATAAATGACGGGCACATGGTTCCTCCGATCATTTTTGTCTTACGGCAATCTCCTGATCCGTTGCATTTCTCAGCCGCTCTAAGTATACCATCTGTGGATGAGAAATCAAAAATTGTGTCCGGCTCAGGTACTTTTTGTCCGGGTACATACCTGAGAAATGTATTCATCGGAGGTGTGTCGGTGATTTTTCCCGGATTAAGAATATTATGAGGATCCCAGGTCTTCTTTATTTCTTTCAGCAGATTGTAATTATGTTCTCCTATAACCAGGGGTATGAATTCTCCTCTCAGTCTTCCGTCACCATGCTCACCGCTCATTGATCCCCTGTATTTTCTTACCAGCTTTGCTGTTTCAAAACCCAGGGTACGGAAAAGCTCTGCATCTGACGGATCTTTCAGATTGAGTACAGGCCTGATATGCAGTTCACCTGTTCCTATATGTGCATGATATACAACCTCTTTGCCATATATAGAAAGTATCTTTTCGAAATCCTCGATATAATCCGGCAGCTGCTCAACATTTATTGCAGTATCCTCAATAAGCGAGACCGGTTTGGAATCACCTTTCATATTGGCCAGAATACCCAGTCCAGCTTTACGCAAAGCCCAGACCTTCGAAATATCTCTTCCTTTGACAACAGGATATGCAAATCCGTATGAGTTTGATTTTAAATCATTTATCATTTCAGATATTACGGTATCCACTTCCGTTGCCGTTTCTCTTTCAAATTCAACTATTACTATTGAACCCGGTTTCCCCTCAAGAAAGAACCTGTTACCTCTCTGACTGATATTGTTTTCAGTCAGGTCAAGGATCCTGTCATCCATCATTTCGACTGCCGAAGGATTGTATTTTAGTGCAATCAGGTTTGTCCTGAATGCATCATTCCGTTTCCTTAGATGAATGCAGACCAATGCTTTATGGGTGGGAGGCAGTTTAACCAGATTGAGTTTGATTTCTGTAATTATTGCAAGTGTTCCTTCAGACCCGGCAAGAAGTTTACAGAAGTTAAAGGGTTTGTCAGAATCCTTGTTAAAAACCACACTGTCGAGAAGCAGATCAATGGCATACCCCGTATTTCTCCGTGGGATTCCGGGATCGGGAAAGCCACTGACAATCTGCTCCCTGTTTATAGGATTCTGAAGCATTTTTTTTATTTCACGGTAGAGACCGCCTTCTAAATCATGAACAAGACACTTATTTTCAAACGATTCTTTGTCAAGAGGTCCGAAAAGTACCTCACTGCCGTCACTCAGGATTGTTTTAAGCTCCAGTGTATGATCTCTTGTTGATCCGTAAATGAGTGAATGAGATCCGCAGGCGTTATTACCGACCATGCCTCCGAGGTTACAACGGTTCGAAGTTGATGTTTCAGGGCCGAAAAATAATCCCTTATCCTTAAGAATCATATTTAGTTCATCAAGTACAACACCCGGTTGAATCCTTACCCACATCTCTTTTTCATTTATCTCAAGAATTTTTTTCATATATCTTGAAATATCAACGATAATACCTGAACTGACAACCTGTCCGGCCAGAGAGGTACCTGCTGCTCTCATGGTTATACCGATACTTTCATTCGAAGCAAATGCAAGTATCTTCTTTATATCAGCATCATTTTTCGGCCAGGCTACCGCGAGAGGGACCTCCCTGTAAACGGAAGCGTCAGTCGAATAGATGGTCCGGGTTATTTTATCATATTTTAATTCTCCCTCCAGACTTTCACTGAGGGTATCAAGTTTTGAATAAAGTGTTGAGGTTTCCATAATAGTTTTTGACGCTGCTAATTTAAAAAAATGATCGTCCGGATTTTTTGATCTTCATTATTAATCTTGAATTACTAAAAAAGTGGAAGTCTGACAATAATCATATTAATCAGAATTGTAAAATCACACTTTTTTTCCGTACATTTAAGCATTTAATTCGGAATAACTAAAATATTGATATACAATGGAATTATTGGACAGTATAAAAGAAAAGGCAAGAAAACACAATAAACGAATTGTTCTGCCTGAGGGTTATGAGGAAAGAACATTAAAGGCAGCAGATATAGCCATTGGGGAAAATCTTGCCCGCATAATATTGATAGGTGATCCGGCCGAGATGACCGCTCATGCTGAACAACTCGGATTGAAAAACATCGGAAAGGCAAGGATGGTGGACCCAGTGACAAATCCTGATAATGGGCATTATGTTGATTTGATGGTAGAACTCCGGAAAAATAAAGGAATGACCAGAGAAGAAGCTTCGAGGCTAATAAAAGATCCTCTATATCATGGTGTTCTAATGATAAAGAACGGGGATGCCGACGGCGAAGTATCCGGTGCCGACCATGCAACGGGAGACGTTTTGCGTCCCGCTTTCCATTACGTAAAAACAGCACCGGGAATTTCAGTTGTATCAGGAGCATTTATAATGATTTTGCCCGATAAGAGCTTTGGCGAGGATGGAATACTGATTTTTGCCGACGGGGCAGTTCATCCTGATCCCACAGACAAAGAGCTTGCTGAAATAGCCATTGCATCGGCGAATACTGCAAGAGCAATCTGTGGATTTGAGCCAAGGGTGGCAATACTGAGTTTTTCAACAAAAGGAAGTGCAAAGCACCAACTGGTTGATAAGGTGATCAGTGCAACAAAAATAGCACAACAAATGGCTCCTGATCTTATGCTGGATGGTGAATTACAGGGCGATGCAGCACTGGTTGAGACAATCGGTATCAAAAAGGCTCCCGGAAGCAAAATTGCAGGAAGAGCTAATGTGCTGATATTCCCCGATCTTAACTGTGGTAACATTGCATATAAGCTTGTACAGCGGCTTGCACATGCCGAAGCATTAGGACCGATTTTACAGGGTATGGCTGCACCTATTAATGATCTTTCACGTGGGTGCTCGGTTAACGATATTGTAAGCATGATAGCCATTACCGCAAACCAGGCAGCAGGTATTTAGTAATAAATTATAAATAAAGGTTTTACAATGATAATCTTAGTTTTAAATTGCGGCAGTTCATCCATCAAGTACCAGTTATTTAAAATGTCAAACGGTACAGAGATGCTGGCAAAAGGGCTCCTTGAACGCATCGGACTGAATGAGAGTATTCTTACTCACAAACCTACAGGAAAGGAACAATATAAAGTGATTACGGATATCCCCGACCATACCACGGGAATAAATATGGTTATGGAAGTACTTTGCAATCCGAGTCATGGAGTGATAAAGAATATAAATGAAATCAAAGCCGTCGGCCACAGAGTAGTTAACGGTGGTGAGAATTATAAGGAAAGTGTGCTTATTGATAATGACGTTAAAAATGACATTGAGGTCTGTATCGAACTTGCACCTTTACATAATCCTGCAAATCTGAAAGGTATACTGTCAGTCGAGAAACTTATCCCGGGCGTGCCGCAGGTTGCAGTATTTGATACTTCATTCCATCAGACAATGCCTGATTATGCCTATATGTACGCCATTCCATACGAATATTATGAGAAATACAAGATCAGAAAATACGGATATCACGGTACAAGTCATAAATTTGTTGCACAAAAAGCAGCACGAATCCTTGGAAAAGATTTCCATAATACCAGGATCATTACATGCCATCTGGGTAACGG
>DNOQ01000064.1:19141-24869 GCA_003501665.1 Bacteroidales bacterium
CTTGTCTATATCGCAGATAAAGAGCATCTTAATGTGACGGAAGTAAGCAATATGATCAACAAGAAAAGCGGTGTTTTCGGAATTTCACAAATATCATCTGATATGCGTGATCTGAAGACGGCAGCTGAAGCCGGAAATAAGAAGGCTATCCTTGCACTAAAAATGTATGCATATAAAGTAAAGAAATTCATCGGCTCCTATATGGCTGCCCTGAACGGTGCAGATATTCTTGTTTTTACAGGCGGGATAGGTGAAAATGGTTATCAGATGAGAAAAATGATCTGTTCCGATATGGAAAACCTCGGAATTCTGTTTGATGATGAGGCTAATAATGGAAGTGAGGGAAAAGATATCATAATCTCGAAGCCCGAATCAAAAGTTACTGTAATTGCAGTTACAACGGATGAAGAACTTGTCATAGCATCCGATACCCGTGCAATTGTAGAAGAACAGAAGATATAAATTTGTAAACAAATCACTAAAGAGAATGGCACTCAAAAGCCTTAACGACCTTAAGAATGTTGTTGCCGGCGGGCCAAGAAAGAAACTTATTGTGGCCGCGGCCCAGGACCAGCATTCCCTTGGAGCTGTTGTGAGAGCCTGGAAGGAAAATGTAATTGACCCTATCCTGGTTGGTGATAAGGAGAGCATCCAGAATATTTGTGCGGAAAATAATTATGACATAACCGGAGTAAGGATAGTACATGAACCTGATACCGAGATGGCAGTCGAATTGTCTGTTAAGATGATTAACAATCGTCAGGGAGACATTCTGATGAAAGGGAAAGTTGGTACATCAATTTTGCTTAAATGTGTTCTTAACAGGGAATGGGGTTTGAGAACCGGTAATCTTCTTTCACATTTTGCTCTATTTGAGGTAGATACATACCACAAAGTGATTGCAGTAACTGATGTCGCGATGAATATTGCTCCAAATTTGCAGGAGAAGATTGCAATAATCAACAATTCAGTAAGTTGCCTGATCAAGCTTGGGTATAATATGCCAAAAGTTGCGGTACTGGGTGCAGTGGAAATGGTTAATGAGAACATGGAAGCCACTCTTGATGCTGCATTACTTTCCAAAATGAACCAGCGCGATCAGATTAAAAATTGTATTATAGACGGACCATTGGCATTTGACAATGCCGTCAGCCTTGAAAGTGCAAAGCATAAAGGCATCAGGAGTGAAGTTGCCGGGGATACCGACCTGCTTCTCATGCCGGATATCGAGGTGGGTAATGTTTTGTATAAATCGCTGGTATTCTTTGCCAGAGCAAAGGTTGCTGCAGTGATCCTGGGTGCAAGAGTTCCCATTGTACTTACCTCAAGATCTGATTCAGAACAGGCAAAATTTTACAGTATATTACTTTCTGCTGCTGCAAGCAGATAATCTTCCCGATATGATCAGATCTCTTGATCAGATGGTCGAAAAGGTAATTTCGGTAAACAAAAAGCACCGGATTGCTGTAGCATGGGCACAGGATGCAAATACAGCCGGAGCCGTTTACCGTTCTGCCTGCAGTGGATTCGCTGATGCTATAATGATTGGTGAACCGGATAAAATAGAAGAGGTTTGTTTAAACAATAATATACCATCCGGTCTCTTTGAGATCATCGGTGCAGAAAATGAAACTGCTGCTGCCGAGACTGCTGTAAAACTCGTAAAAACGGGTGATGCTGACATTGTTATGAAAGGTCTTGTCGGAACCGATATCTTCCTTAAAGCTGTTATGGATAAAAATCTTGGCCTGATGCAGCCGGATGCTGTTCTCACTTATGTGGGGGCAATCGAAATACCTCAATATCACAAGGTTTTATTTATAACTGATCCCGCGGTTATACCTTATCCGGGACTTAAACAAAAGATAGCCATGACGGCTTATTCGATCGAAATGGCTCACCGGTTCGGCATCGGGATTCCCAAAATTGCCCTCATCGGAGCTTCGGAGAAAGGGAGCCGTCATTTTCTTTATTCTTCCGATTATGCAGCCATTAAAATTATGGCTGAAAAGGGAGAATTCGGAAATTGTGTTATTGACGGACCGCTTGATCTTTTTCTGGCATGCGACAGGAAGAGCGCCGGGATAAAAGGTGTAGTCACACCCGTTGCCGGTGATGCCGATATACTGGTATTCCCTTCCCTTGAATCCTCTAATCCTTTCTATAAGTCAATAATGCTGTTCGGACATGGTGAGCTGGGAGGATTGATTATGGGAACCACACGACCTGTAGTTCTGATGTCAAGAAGTGAAAGCGAAAAATCAAAATATTATTGTATCGCTCTTGCATGCCTGATGGACTGAAGTTAAATGAATATACAAAGAAGACTTATTCTGGCTGTCAATCCCGGTTCCACTTCAACAAAATTCGCACTTTTTGAAGAGGCAGACCGGATATTTGAAAAGAGTTTGTCCCATTCTTTTGAAGATATGGCTGCTTTTAAGCAGATTACCGACCAGCTGGATTTCAGGAAAGATCTTATTTTAAAAGAACTTGAGGAACGGAATACGGATTTTTCCGCAATTTCTGCCATTGTTGGCAGAGGTGGCCTGGTAAGGCCGATTGAATCAGGAGTCTATGAGGTAAATCATACGATGATATCGGACCTGAAAAAAGGATTGCTTGGCCAGCATGCCAGTAATCTTGGAGGGCTGATTGCAAATGCATTGGCATTGGTTATACCAAATGCAAGAGCATATATTGTCGATCCTGTGGTAGTTGATGAACTTCAGCCTGTCGCGAGGATATCGGGACATCCTGAGATTCAGAGGATTTCTATTTTTCATGCTCTTAATCAGAAAGCGGTTGCACGCATTTACGCTGCATCAGAAGGAAAGCATTATGAAGATATGAACCTTATCGTTGCCCATATGGGTGGTGGTATAAGTGTAGGTGCTCACCGAAAGGGAAGAGTGGTTGACGTCAACAATGCACTCAACGGCGATGGGCCTTTTTCACCGGAGAGGTCAGGAGGGCTACCCGCTGGCCAGCTTGCAGATCTCTGCTTCAGCGGTAAATATACAAGGGATGAGATCAAATCGATGATTACAGGAAAAGGAGGTATGGTAGCTTATCTCGGAACAAACAGCTTCCTCGATGTCTGCAGGAAAGCTGATGAAGGTGATCGTGAAGCAATCCTGATCAGGGATGCAGCATCCTATCAGACGGCCAAAGAGATTGGTTCAGCTGCCACAGTACTGGAAGGTAACATAGACGCAATAATTCTTACAGGCGGAATGGCATATCAGAGGGATCATGTCGACAGAATAAGGAAGATGGTCGGGTTTATTGCAAAGATTGTCATCTATCCCGGTGAGGACGAGTTAAAATCACTGGCATTTAATGGATTGCTCGCTCTGGACGGGAAAATCATGATCATGGATTACTGAACGCCACAGGAATAATCTTTCCATTGAAGAATTTACTTCCTTTCAAAGCAAAACCGGAAATCAGTTCACCCATTTCCATTGCATTAACAGGGGCTTTATATCCCGGGAAGGCCTCTTCAAGCATCTCCGTCTGAACCGATCCCAGAGCAAGACAGTTTACAACTATGCCGGCTTCACGAAACTCCTCGGCCAGACACTCGGTTAAACAGGATAATGCTGCCTTGGAAGCACTGTAATATGATAACCCCCTGTATTTGGAACTTCCCTGAAATCCTCCCATACTTGTTATGTTAACTATGTGTGATCCTTTAATCATAAATGGAAATAATGTGCGGATTACCGATGCAGTACCGAAAAAATTCGTCTCCATCATTTGCCTTGTTTCACACGGAGTGAAGTCGGAAAAACTCTTTGAAACAAGAAATCCTGCAGTATTTATCAGTATATCAATAACATTAAAATGTGACGATACTGTTTCACGAAATTTTACTTCATGATCTTCATATTTGGAAATATCAATACGGCATGGAATTAATTTACCCGATACTGGCAGCGAGGAAATCTGGTTTAAAGCATTTTCGTTCCTGCCTGTAATGAGAACAGAGTTGCTTTTGTCCCGGGCAAGAATCAGAGCAACTTCTTTACCTATGCCTCTTGTGGCTCCGTTTACAACAATATTCATTCTGTCATTTTGACTTAAAAGAAATAATAAAATAGATTTTTTCGTTTATTTGCAATTCCATGTCAAATTTACAAAAATGTTGTTATGGTATACTTTAAATATATGGCCATGATCCGCAAGATTGCATTAACAGGTCTGTTGACTTCAGTTTTGATCGTCTATACCGGTTTTAATGCATATTCTCAGAGAACCAGGAACGAAGCACCTCCGCTTCGTGAAAGAATCTTTTTCGGAGGTGATTTCGGCCTGCAGTTCGGTACTATTACCAACATCGAAATTGCCCCGGTTGTTGGTTTATGGGTATTACCCCGGCTGGCAGTTGCAGCAGGGCCCGAGTACACCTATTATGCACGGAAAAATATTGGCAGCACCAATATTTACGGGGGGAGGGTGTATACACAGTTTGTATTGATCCAGGATTTAAATAATATTATTCCTGCCGGAATTCATTTGGGACTATTTCTTCATGTAGAGGATGAATTCCAAAGCCTGGAATCTGTTACTCCCTTCTGGAATACCGGTGCGACTTCTGAGAGATTTACAGTCAATACATTTCTCGCTGGTGGGGGTATAAGCCAGCCAATGGGGAGGAGAGCAATGCTCAACCTTACATTTCTGTGGGCGCTGGATGATGCTTATGATCTTTATGGTAATCCTGAAATCCGAATAAGCTTCATATTCTAGCCTTTCATTAAATTTTAAGGGTTTCTCCTTCTGATTTTGCTATAATTACGGCTGCACAGGTATCACTGTAAACATTAATTGCTGTTCTGAACATATCCAGGATCCTGTCTACTGCAAGCACCAAACCAATACCTTCGAGGGGCAATCCGACAGCTTTGAGAACAACAGCCATCATCACCAGTCCGGCCATCGGTATCCCGGCAGCTCCTATTGCCGCAAGAAGGGCGGTAAAGATCACAATCAGCTGTTGAGTGAAGGTAAGATCGATCCCATATGCCTGGGCAATGAACATTACAGCCACACATTCATAAAGTGCTGTTCCGTTCATGTTTATTGTAGCCCCCAGAGGCAGAGTGAAACTGGCTATTTTGTTTGATACACCGTCGTTGTTTTCGACAGCTTCCATTGTGAGAGGTAATGTTGCATTTGATGAAGATGTCGAAAAAGCCGTCAGCAGAGGAGTGGCCATATTCCTCAAATGCTTCAGCGGACTGACACGGCCCAGTATCTTTACCGATAGCGGTAGTGTAATCAGTGCATGAAACATAAGTGCCGCCAGAACAGTTATAAAATATAGTCCAAGCCTGCTGATTACCTCAGTAATTTCATTACCCATCAGCACCTGCTGGGCTATTACTTTTGCCGTGATGCTGAATATTCCGACAGGTGTGAATTTGATGACAAACATCGTGATTTTCATAATCACATTCAGCACGGCGCTTAAAAAATCCATCAGGATAATTCGGGGTTTCTCGTTTATCCTGGTGATAAAGTATCCGAACAAGATTGCAAAGAAAATGATCGACAGCATATTACCTTCTGTAAGAGACTGGAAAATATTTGTCGGAACAATTTTAATGAGAGTACTTCCAAAGGAGTCGGAGGCGGCAGAAATATTTTCCACGGGTACAGTAAATCCAAGCTCAGCACCCTTTCCGGGACTAATAGCCTTGACAAAGAAGAATCCGGTTAC
>DNOQ01000503.1:0-1781 GCA_003501665.1 Bacteroidales bacterium
CCGAACCAGCCTTTGTGCATATCGTATGATGAGACAACTTTCTTTGTGTTTTCCAGCAGATCCTTTACTTTTAGTGCTGACGCACGATTGGCCGACGAAATAACGAAAATCTTCTTTTTCCCGCTTTCGAGCATAAATGCATCAATCACAATAAGTGCCGGATCGTTGAACTGATAGCTTTTAAGTGTCTGTTTCCAGGCAATATTTCCCTGATATCCTGCATGAAGGATCTTTCCTGTTTCTGAGACGGGTGAGGTAATAACAAGAACATTACCTTTATTTGCAGCTCCGGTGAGTTCAGCGGGAGTGGGATTATCCAGCAGGGTGCAAGGTTCCGCGAGCCAGTTCATGATAAAACCTTCCTGCATCCAGAGACCCGGGACATTCATATCTTCGGCAATATCTATCTTGTTCTGGACGATCTTTTTTTCAACATCGGGGACACTTATTTTATAAAGATTTCCGTACCTGAACCACTTTTCATAGTCATTCCACCAGTGATTTGTGTAACCGTTGAACTGAATTTCGTTCCGGATGGCATTATTTAGTACATCAAGTTTTCCGTTGTATCTGTAATCGGACAGTTGCTGTGCCGATGCATTATTGATAAAGAAGATGGAAGCAAACAGAAAAAGGCTTGCTGCCCTGATGATTGTTTTTCTCATGGGTATTGTTTTTTAGTTATTTAACCGCAAAGAGCGCAAAGTTTTACGCAAAGGACACAAAGTGTTAACAAAGGGAATGAATTATACAAATTTAGAGTTCCCTGATCTTGATATTCCTGAACCAGATAGTATAGCCATGATCCTGAAGTCCTATATAACCTTCTTTCGGAATACCTGCTTTGAAGCCCGGGAAATTTTTGAATTTACTGTTCTCAACCATTTCATCCCATTCGGGTGTCCAGAGTTCATATTCAACAACCCTGACACCGTTTTGTGTATGTGTGACTTTTCCGTCTTTCACCCGGATAACAATGTTATTCCATTCACCTGCCGGTTTAACGGTGGCCGGATCAGCAGGCAGCATATCATATAAAGATCCTGCAAGGTGACTGTCGATTTTATTGTCTGTGGCTTTGACATTATCCAGGATCTGAACCTCTGGTGAAGAAGCATAGATTGCCTGTCCCGGGACTTCCTTTATACTATAAAATATGCCTGAATTTCCCATTTCGGCTGTTTTCCAGTCGATAGAAAGTTCGAAATTACTGAATTCCTTTGTTGAATAAATGATATCACCTCGAGCACCCTGGCCCGGTTTTCTGCCTTCACCGGTGAATACTTTCATTGCATTGTCTTCAATAGCCCAGTTTTTTGGCATTTCAGTGCCATTATACTGACGCCAGCCTGTAAAATCCTTTCCGTTGAAAAGAAGGACCCAGCCGGCTTTTTTGTCTTTTCCCGTGAGTTTGTTGGGTTTTTGTGCACAGCCCGTGAATGCAATCAGAAATACGAGTGCGGTTGTCAATAATAGACGGATATGTTTTTTCATGATTAAATGGGTTTAGATTCTGTTTCGCAAATTAGTCAAAATTGTTTAATTAACAGTCCCCGATATTTTCCGAAAGAATCCTTTTTGTCCTATTTGTGTGTCATTTGAACCCTTTATGGTTAATAGTGTAAGTTACATAACCACATAAGGATTAACACTAAGAGCCAATTCATTGTAAAGCAATTAATTATCGATGACGACTAAAAAATTAGTCATTTTTTCTTAAAAATATTTGCATGACTAAAAAATTAGTCAGATATTTGTATTGCAGGATGGATTAATCGGCA
>DNOQ01000503.1:1919-3312 GCA_003501665.1 Bacteroidales bacterium
GTTCATGTTTATTTCCCGCTTGTCTCCAAAGAAGAGTATTCAAAGACCCAGTTGTTCGGCCTCATGGAAAACTATTTCGGTAACTCGTTTCCGGCAATGGCTTCATTTTTTGCACGGGAGAAAGACCTTTCTATGAGTGAACTGGATGAACTACTTGAAGATACAAGAAAAGAATTGAAACGGAGTAAAAAACTGAAATAATGGAAGAGTTTGCATTTTATCTGTTAAAGTCGGTTGTCTGGCTTTCGGGTTTTGTGGTTGTTTACCTTATTCTTTTAAGGAATGAGAGGTTTTTCATACTTAAAAGAACATACCTTCTCACCGGGATAATTGCATCATTTGTTTTTCCGCTTATTACTTTACATTACCGGATAGAGGTTCCGATAATCACGGAAGGTGACATGACCGTAGCCGGTTCAATATCTGCTGTAACCTCTGCAAAGAGTATTTTGTATGACACCGGGGGTTTACTTTTATTCCTGTCAATTATATATCTGTCGGGCATTGTTTTTCTGGGATACAGGCTGGTACATCATGTTATATCACTGAGGAAGATGATATGCTCGGCAGAGATAAACGATTCGCAACAGGCGAAGCTGGTAAAAGTTAAAGGCGTTACCACTTCATTCTCATTTTTCAATTATGTTTTCATTGATCCTATGGCAGATAATGAGGAAGTGAAGGAAATATTGAACCACGAGCTTATTCATATACAACAGAAGCACTGGTTCGACCTCACATTTGCCGAATTATTATGCCTGGTTCAGTGGTTTAATCCGTTTGCCTGGATATATACCCGGCTGATAAGACAGAACCATGAATATCTTGCTGATGAGGCGGCCCTGAGACATACTTCAAATCCGGCTTATTACAAGGCGGTACTGATCAATCAATTGTTCGGTTCGAAGGTGATCAGCCTTACAAATTCATTCAATTATTCAATAAATCAAACACGTTTTAACATGATGAAGAAGATTATCGTTTCGCCTTACAGGAAGCTGAGGGTTCTCTATATCCTTCCTGTTTTTGTGATTGTTTTTTACGCATTTGCAAAACCCGACTACAAATATACTTCCATTGATAACATTCAGGCAGTAAATGATATTGCTTCAGTTGCTGCTGACCGGGAAGTAAGGGGAATAGTTATTCAGAAGAGTGGCGATCCTTTGGAGGGAGCTGCAATAGTAATCAAAGGGACAACCGTTGGAACAAAAACGGATAACAAAGGCTTTTTTAAGCTTACCAATGTTTCCGATGAAGCATTGCTTGTTGTTACTTATGTCGGATTCAAATCGAAGGTCCTGAAACCTGCATTTGATTCAGAAATGAAAATAGAGATGGTTCAGGATACTTTGAAGGCTGATAATTTTGAAGGCAGTATTCCGCCGCCGCC
>DNOQ01000503.1:3329-5220 GCA_003501665.1 Bacteroidales bacterium
CCCCCGCCGCCGGCATCTGAACAAAGTGCAGGAACAGATCTGACCCCGTCAACTCAGAAGAGTTATGACGCCGGTATACCACCCTTAAAGCAGACCGGCATTAACATAAGAAGCAGCTCCTCAGTACCAATGGGAAATCCTCTTATCGTGGTTGACGGAGTCATTAAAGATATCAGTGTAAATTCAATAAGTCCTGAAATTATTGAATCCATTTCTGTCTTAAAGGGTGAAAGTGCGACCAGACGTTATGGGGAAAAAGCGAAAGACGGAGTAATTAGTATAACCACGAAAGCCGGTTCTGTTACAACCGGAGATAATCCTGATATTAAGGTCACCGTCTATGCTTCTGAACAAAAAGAGGGAAATGAAAAGATGACTATTGTTGAGGAGCTTCCGGAGTTTCCGGGAGGAGGGGCAAAAGCAATGAGAAGCTGGCTCGCGCATAATATGAAATATCCGGATGAAGCGGTAAAAGCTAAAATTGACGGTGTGGTAAATGTTGTTTTTGTTGTAAACAAAGAGGGAAAGGTTAAAAATGTGGAAGTCATCAAACCATTTCACCCATTCCTGGATGCTGAGGCAGTTCGGGTTGTCAGCAGTATGCCCGACTGGAAACCTGGCAGACAGTCAGGTAAACCGGTTGATGTCAGGATGACTGTTACTTTAATGTTTTCATTGAAATAATGATTGACCGGAATGTCCGAATCTGAGTTACCTGCGTATTTAAATCTCTGTGATCTGTTGTATTAGAGGAGCAGACCTGAATTTGATATATATTTCTCCATAACTTCTACGAGGTATTCATTCAAAATATAACCCGTATCTCTACAATATCATATGCCCTGCGGGCAAAAAGAATGGTAAAAAGAATGGTAAAAAGAATGATATTCAGACTGGTCGCCACTATAATTTAACCGAGTTCTTTTGGATGTAATCATTCAAACCTGACTTTCCCGCACCGAAATATCTGAACCGTTCAGCCCATTCCAGGCCGTATTGCTCACCGGTCTTCTTATCGGAAGGAACACCCCTGAGTGATTCCGAAAATTTATCCAGCATAAAATTCTTAATATAATTGAAATTGGCAGTATGGTCGTTATCTCCGAGAACCGGTAATTTTTTGCCCTCTTTTGCAAGATTCTTCCTCAGGATTGATCCTGTATTTCCTCCTCCTCCCTGTGAAACAATAGCCATATTTGCCTCCACTTTCTTATCTATGAAATTTGATATATCAACCACCCTGTTATATACCTGTGGTCCTCTTGCATAATAATACCTCTCGATCACTGAATGAGGCTGAACCACATCGAGTTGCTCCGGATAGTCGGTATTCATTCCTGCCATCCAGCGGGCAGCTTCCACGGCACGGGCAGTTACGTAATGGTCGGGATTCTCTTCATAATGATCCCAGGGATCGAAGCTTACAATTGTATCGACTTTCAGCAGACGGAACAGGAAAATCAGCCTGCCCTTTATTTCCTGGATATTATATTCATCCATGCGGTGATTCCGGTAACCCAGGTCATATATTTTTTTAAATCCCATCACTTTTGCGAAAGCCTCGTTTGATCTTTCGTTGTTCAGGACTCTCTCTCCGTATGAATTACCGGCTCCGGCAGCATCGTCGTTGGTGGTTCTTATCAGATACGCGGTGTATCCTTCATGAATAAGTTTGGCGACGGTACCGGCTGCAAAATATGCAATATCATCGCAGTGGGGCTGGATAACGGCAAGTACCTTTCCTTCATGTGGCCTGCCTTCTGCAGCTTTTTCAATAACTATCTCCTCATCTACGGGGATTGGTCTGCCCTGCATTTCATACGATGACATTGCAGCAACCGGTGTAACCATTCCGCCGGCTGCTATTGTTTTACCGACAAAATCTCTTCGT
>DNOQ01000255.1:0-13575 GCA_003501665.1 Bacteroidales bacterium
CACCACAATCCCAGAGGCTTGCCGTAGGTTCTATGGTTAACAGATAGGTTACAGCTGCAATCATGAATACAACCCATCCCGTAATGTCGTTGATCAGTTTGTATTGTTTCATCATTCTGTTTTTTGATCAATGCTTCTTTGCTGATATAACGACGAAAGTACTGATTTTTTTGTTTATCGCGGGCATCAATCCCAAACTCGCTTTATTTGCTATTTTTGAACTTTATTTACCATGATGAAGATCAAACCGGTTCTAATACTATCCCTTCTGCTTCAGATTTCATTCCTGCTTTCTGCCCAGTATTATAATACCGGTCAGGATCCGGCAGGATTAAAATGGCTGCAGATAAAAACAGACCGCTTTAAGATCATCTATCCGGAGAGATATGGCCATGAGGGTCTGGAATTTGCACGTGCCCTCGACAGAGCCTATACGGATATGTCATCACTTTATCGGGCAGGAAGATTCAGAATACCTGTCATAATTCATAATTATACATCACAATCAAACGGTTATGTTGCCTGGGCCCCAAAAAGGATGGAGATTTATCCGACCCCGGAACAGAATTCCATTCCTCTTGATAATAATACACAACTTGCTTATCATGAGATGACACATGTCTTTCAGATGGAGTCACTTAACAAAGGATTCTCCGGAGCAATGTCAGTATTAGCGGGCCAGCAATTCCCAGGAGTGGTGGCATCACTGGTCCCGTTATGGTATATGGAGGGAGATGCGGTTTATAATGAATCTGTCTTTTCTGAATCGGGAAGGGGAAGAAGCGCTTCTTTCAATAAGCATCTTAAGGCAATATCTCTTGAGAAAGGAAAAATGTATAAGTATGATAAACTTTTAAACGGCTCTTACAGACATTTTGTTCCGGATCATTACCAGTCAGGATATCAGATAGTTACCTGGTCGAGGATAAAATATGACCCGAATATATGGAATAAAGCCCTTAAGCTCACTGCAAATGCCCCTTTCCTTGGTGATCCGCTAAACTTAAGCCTGGTCCATAATACAAGAAAAACTGAAAGGATGCTTGCGCGTGAAACATTTGATACCCTTTCAGTTATCTGGAGGAAGGAAAAAGATTCCAATAACCCGCAGACATACAGTATAATCAATCCACCGAAAGGAAAGAAATATATAAACTATTACAGCCCGGTAAAAATAGCAGAGAACACTTATGCTGCAATTAAAACATCTCTATCTGATCCGCCTGCAATTGTTATCATTGACAGTAACGACAGATCAGAGAAAAAGATACAATCTCCCGGATATATGTACCCTTTTGTGATTTCCGCCGCCAGAAAAATACTTGTATGGGTTGAAATCCAGCCTGATCCGAGATGGGACAACAGGAATTACTCTGTAATAAAGCTGATGGATACCAGGGACAGGACAATCAGGCAATTAACCTGGAAATCGAGGTATATGTCGGCCTCGATTTCTCCGGATGCCAAAATTATCGCTGCAACAGAGAATACCATTAACAACAGAAACAATCTCGTACTTATAAATGCAGGAACAGGAAAGATAATAAAATCGGTACCTGTCCCTGAAAACGCATATCTGCAAAAAGCACAATGGTCAGATGATGGAACCAAAGTTTGCATGATCTCGCTTACATCGAAAGGTGAAGGTATTTTATCTTTCAGCCTGCCTGACATGTCGTGGGAAAAGCTTATACCCGAAACTCCGACCGATTACCAGTCAGCTTTCATCAGGCATGATACCCTCTTTTTTGTAAGCTCGGAATCGGGTACTGAAAATGTTTATGCAATGACTCCTGATAAAAAGAGTTTCATGATTACAAATTCAACCTTCGGGGCCATTGATCCTCTTCCTGATGGTGGCAGGATTGTATTCGCTGATTATTCATCATCGGGCAATAATATCTGTTATACTGATATCATTTCAGAAACCGGCAATATTTCTCCTGACAAGATGACTTCATCATTTTTGATTGACAGGATCAAAGCACCGGAGAGTATAAGTGACCCCGTACCTGAAAAAGAATATGTGCCGGAAAGATATAAAAAATGGCAGCATTTGTTTGGTTTTCACAGCTGGATGCCATTCTATGCCGATATTGATGAGATAAAATCGGATCCTCTTTCGGTCAGGCCCGGATTCACATTATTCAGCCAGAATCAGTTAAGCACACTTACCACATCGCTCGGATATGAATACCTTGATAATCAGCATATTTTCCATTCAGGAATAACCTGGGAAGGATGGTACCCGGTATATAACGCGAGAATTGACTACGGTGCCCGGCCTGCTATCTTTAAGACTGTCACTAATATTCCTGATCCTGAGCAAATTGACCCCGGCATTAATTTTACCAATACCCTGTCACTCCCGCTTCGGTTTTCATCCGGTAAATTCCGTCAGTTCCTCCAGCCTTCATTTTCATCAGCCTACCAGAATAATTATATTTACAACAGAGAGGATTCAATTTACGATTATGGCCAGACACAGCTTAACGGAAGGATCTATTTCCATAATTCCCGTAATTCATCGATGCGCGATATCTATCCAAGACTTGCACAGGTTGTTGATCTTAGCTTCTCCATATATCCCTGGGACAAGGATTTTTACGGTTCCCAGACAGCATTGCAGACAGCATTTTTCTTTCCCGGCATTTTCCGGAATAATGTAATAAGGCTCAGGTATGAAAATGAATTTCAGACAGCGGCTAAATTCCTCAGGCCTAACAGAGTTCACTTTCCCCGGGGGTATGAGAACATCATATCCGAAGAGATCAGCTTTTTCTCATGCGATTATATTACACCATTGCTTTATCCCGATTTAAATATTTACAGTCTTCTCTATCTTAAGCGGATACGAGCAGGTTTTTTCTATGATTTTGCCAGAGGGACCAACAATTATTACCTGAAAAGGCTTCCCTCGGGAGGACTTGGGGTTGACTATGTTCACAAATATGCAGAATCATTCAGTTCATATGGTGGTGAAATCATTGCTGATTTCCATCTGCTGAGGATCCCATATATGATATCGGCAGGCGTCCAGGCAGCCTGGTCACCGGACCTCAAGTCTCCGGTGATTGAAGCAATTTTCAGTATCGATATTTATGGAATGAGTATAGCCGGTCAGCGGTTTAACCGGATCAGGCTTTAAGTTCCCTGGCTCTGCTTTTAATCAGTTCCCAGGCTTCCTTTACATGGCCAAAGGTAACATTCGTCTGGCCCGTAACCATTCGCAGCGTATATTTTCCTCCGAGAGATGTATGAGACAGGTATATTTTTCCGGAATCGTTCAGGGAATGATTAAGCTGTTCATTCAGTTTATTAAGTTCAGCTTCATTATAATTCTCAGGTTTATATCTGAAGCAGACAACATTGATAACAACCGGCGCCAGAATTTGAAAATCCTTTTCTGCAAGGATCATATCCTTCAGATCGGATGCATATTTAATATGTTTTCTTATTCTGTTTTGTAATTCCCCGGTTCCGTACGACCTTATTACGCTCCATAGTTTCAGAGCCCTGAACCGTCTGCCCAGGGGTATTCCCCAGTCGCGGTAATCATTCACCTGTCCTCTTGTACGTGTTTTAAGATATTCTGGAAGTATTTCGAAAGTCTTTATCAGTTGCCCGGCATCCCTGATGAAGAAAGCGGTACAATCAAAATTTGTAAACATCCATTTATGTGGATTGAAAAGAAAACTGTCGATATACTCTTTCCCGTCAATCATCCATCTGTATTCAGGTAAAATCAGTGCAGTACCGGCCATTGCAGCATCAATATGAAGCCAGATATCATTTCTCCTGCAGATCTCTCCAATTGCCCTTACAGGATCAACTGCGGTTGTTCCTGTTGTTCCAACGGTAGCGATCACACAGCAGGGCCTGTATCCTTTCTTTATGTCATCAGAAACAGCGTTATCCAGTTTTACGGGGTTCATGGAGTAATCATTCCTGACAGGTATTTTTACCAGATTAGTTTTCCCTATACCGCTGATTTTTACCGCTTTTTCAACTGAAGAATGTGCCTGTTCCGAACAATAGACCCTGAGTACCGGAGCAGATGAGAATCCGTCATTGTTAATCAGAAAGTTTGTGGCTTTTTCCCTGGCTGCAAGAAGTGCCGCAAGTGTTCCTGTTGAGGCGCTGTCGTGTATAACACCTTCCATGTCATCAGGGAGGCCGGTAAGATCGCGCAACCAGATCATCATTTTTTCCTCGAGTTCGGCTGCTGCCGGGGATGTTTCCCAGTTCATACACTGGGCTCCAAGAGTTGCAGTGATCATTTCGGCAAGAACAGAGGGAGGGCTGCTGTTTGCAGGGAAATATGCGAAGAAATTTGGACTTTGCCAGTGAGTTATCCCCGGCATTATAATCTCTTCAAAGTCCTTCATTAACTGTTCGAAAGGCTCAGGATTTTCCGGAGGCCGGCCGGGGATCCTGTCAAAGATTTCTCCTGGTTTAACTTTCGATTTTACGGGGTATTTATCAACATTCTCAAAATAACCGGCCATCCATTCAACCAGTTCATGGGCATATTTACGGAATTCATCGGGTGTCATGGAGGAAATATTACCTTACCGATTCGGCCAGGAGGATAATTTTATTCATCCTTACTTCAATCACCCCTCCGTTAATCTCATAAATTGTTTCCAGTCCTTCCTGATCAACCATTATGACAGGTCCGTTTTCAAGGGTTGAAATTATCGGGGCATGATCCTTCAGAACCTGGAACGATCCTTTTTTGCCTGGAACTCTTATCGATTTTATTTCCCCTTCAAATACTTTATAGTCAGGAGTGATGATTTCTACTTTCATCCTGAATCAATTATTTAGACTGTGCAAGAATTTTTTCTCCTTTTTCAATTGCATCCTCAATTGTGCCAACGAGCATAAAGGCAGATTCAGGGTACTGATCCACCTTTCCCTCTATTATCATATTAAACCCTTTTATAGTATCCTCGATAGCCACGAAAACTCCTTTTGTACCGGTGAATTGTTCGGCCACATGGAAGGGTTGAGAAAGGAATCTCTGGACTCTTCTTGCCCTGTGAACAACCAGTTTATCCTCTTCCGACAATTCATCCATCCCAAGGATTGCAATTATATCCTGCAGTTCATTATATCTCTGAAGAAGCTCTTTAACCCTCTGGGCACAGTCATAATGAGCATCACCCACTACCTCCGGTGAAAGGATACGTGATGTTGAATCGAGGGGATCAACAGCCGGATAAATTCCAAGTTCGGATATTTTCCGGCTCAGTACTGTTGTAGCGTCAAGGTGTGCGAAAGTAGTGGCAGGTGCCGGGTCAGTAAGGTCGTCAGCCGGAACATAAACTGCCTGAACCGATGTTATTGATCCGTGCCGGGTTGAAGAGATCCGCTCCTGCATAATACCCATTTCAGTGGCGAGAGTAGGCTGGTAACCAACGGCAGATGGCATTCTTCCCAGAAGTGCAGACACTTCCGATCCGGCCTGTGTAAAACGGAACACATTATCCATGAAGAAGAGGATGTTTCTTCCTCCGCTTTTTTCGTCCCCGTCCCTGAAATGTTCGGCAACCGAAAGTCCGGAAAGAGCTACCCTGGCTCTTGCGCCGGGGGGTTCATTCATCTGTCCGAAAACAAGGGCCAGTTTTGATTCTTTGAGTGCGTTATGGTCAACCTTTGAAAGATCCCAGCCACCCGATTTCATATTATCGAGGAACTCCTCTCCGTAGGAAATTACACCTGCTTCAATCATTTCCCTCAGCAGGTCGTTCCCCTCTCTTGTTCTTTCGCCAACACCGGCAAAAACAGAAAGACCTGAATAAGCCTTGGCAATATTATTTATAAGCTCAAGTATCACTACAGTCTTGCCCACACCGGCACCCCCGAACAAACCTATCTTGCCTCCTTTGGAATAAGGTTCAATAAGATCGATAACTTTTATACCGGTATAAAGAACCTCCTTTTCGGTTGAGAGATCATCATATTTGGGAGGTTTGCGGTGTATCGGATAACCTCCTGTTTTATCCAGAGGGCCTATTCCGTCAATCGGTTCACCTGTTACATTCATCAATCGCCCCTTTATCTGTTCTCCGATAGGCATAACTATCGGTGCACCGGTGGCAATAACTTCCATCCCCCTGCGCAAACCATCGGTTGAATCCATTGCAATGGCCCTGACAGTATTTTCACCAATATGCTGCTGACATTCAACCACCAGAGTGGTTCCGTCATCCCTTTTTATCTCAAGGGCATCATAGATGCCAGGCATCTCAAAGCCCTGCTTATTAAATGTTACATCAACCACTGCTCCGATGATCTGGCTGATTTTCCCGGTATTCTGTGACATATCGTTATTCTGATTTTTAGTTATTTTTCGGAAGCTACAAATTTAATAAATTTTGAAGACGAAATATTTCAGGATACACAAATAATAAGATTGGAATTTTATTACTAAATTTATTCTGTTAACCTTAATTGAAATAGCAAATGAAAAGAATGGCCATCAGCTTCACAGCTGTACTTATTTCATTTTCTGTCAGTAACGCGCAGTTCACCAAAATCGGAGGAGGAGTGGCTTTAAGCAACGGTTTCAGGTTTCATAATCTGGATCATGAATCAAACCGCAGCGGTCATCTTGCTGCATTTGGCAAGGGTATTTACGAAATAAACCAGCCGTTCCAAATTTCTCCTTCATTCACAATTTTCATCCCGAATGTTACCAAAGATGCGAAAGACAGAATAATTGTCTCTTCGATGATGATCGATATAAACGGACATTATGTGGTCAATTCTCTTCACAGATTTGAATTTTACGGACTTGCAGGAATTAATATCCTGCTTGCATGGCAAAAAACCATATATGAAGTTTCGCCTGCATTTAAAGAAAGTGATAATGCCATCGGTCTCAATGCAGGTGCCGGTACATTTATCAGTATTACTGAAAAGGTTGATCTCTTTGCTGAAATAAAATATCTGATAAGCAAATATGATCAACTGGTTGTGAATGCAGGTATTTTAATAAGCCCCGGGTGGCTGAACCGGCAAGTGAGGCCGGGTAAATGAATCAGTATTCCCTCCCGATGAGAGACGTGGCAAGAATCATTATTTCCTGTTTCCTTTTTTCATCGAGTGATACTTTCCGGAATAAGTTGAATGCTTTATCGATATATTCAAGGGCCAGGGATTCCGTGGCTTTTTTTATATCCAGCTCATCAAAGAGGCTTATTACTTTTCTTATTTTTATCTGCGGGTCGTTTTCACTTCCTGAAAAGAGTTCCTGAAGGGTCTTTCTTTGTGCTGTGGAAGCTTTTTCCATAGCCTTCACGAGCGGAAGGGTTTTTTTATTTGCGGTAATATCACCCCCCGATTTTTTTCCGAATATTTTTGAATTACCCCATACATCAAGGAGATCGTCCTGTATCTGGAATGCAAGACCAAGATTTTTCCCGAAATCATATAGCAGTTCAGCATTTTTGTCATCACTCCCGCCTATGAGGGCGCCAATTTTCATTGAAGCCGCAATCAGAGCAGCAGTTTTCAGCTCTATCATCCGCAGGTATTCATCCTGTGTTACGATCACCGCTTTTTCATAATCCATATCGAGCTGCTGGCCTACACATACATCTATTGCAGCCTTATTGAATATCCTGAATACCCTGATAAGATTATCTGAAGGAGTCTGAAAAAAACATTCATTTGCTATAAATGCCATTACATCGCCCGAGAGTATGGCCTGGTTTAAATTCCACTTGCTGTGTATTGTAGCCAAGCCTCTTCTCAGTGAGGCCTGATCCATGATATCGTCATGAACAAGGGTAAAATTATGAAATACTTCCAGTCCGGCAGCAGGAAGGACAGCATCATTAATCCTGTCGGAAAACATATTACAGGCCATCATCGACATTACGGGACGGAGCCTCTTTCCACCTATTGATAAGATATATTTAACCGGATCGATCAGCCTTGGTGCTTCCGCGTTATAGGAAAGGTTCATCAAAGCCTTATCGACCAATTCTTTGAGTTGAGAATGATTGTACATTTCCCTTATCAGATGTATACTTAACCTTTAAGCGCCTCTGCGCCGCTGACAACTTCCAGTATCTGACTGGTAATGGCTGCCTGCCTTGCTTTATTATATTGAAGGGTCAGGTCGCGGATCATTTCTGTTGCATTATCTGTTGCTTTATGCATAGCGGTCATACGGGCTCCATGTTCAGCAACAAATGAATCCAGAACAGCTTTGTAAAACTGTATCCTGAGTGATTTGGGGATCAGTTCTTTTATGATTTCCTCTTTTGTAGGCTCGTAAATATAATCAGCCGGAGCAGATGTTGTTTCATCCTGCTTAACTGTTTCAACCGGAAGAAATATCTCATCTGTCAGGTTCTGAACAGCGGCGTTTTTGAACTGATTATAAATTATTTCAACCTTATCAAATTCCCCTGCAACAAATCTGTTCATTATTGCCTCAGCAACAACCACAACATTATCAAATGTGAGATCATTTAAAAGATGGTTGCAATCGGGCAGCATTTTAACATTCTGTTTCCTTAAAAAATCATATCCTTTCTTTCCGACGGGGAGGAAAGTAACATTTCCGGCCATAAATTGTTCAGCGTATTTCTCAGAAACAATCCTTCTTGTTTCCTTAATGACATTTGAATTAAAAGCTCCGCATAAGCCTTTGTTGGAAGTTATTACAACCAGGAGTATTTTTTCGGGAACAGAAACCCTGCCATATACGTTTTCAATCCGGGTTTCTGCAAGGCTTTGTGACAAACCAACAAGGATCTCATGAAGTTTCTGTGCGTATGGTCTGAGTCTTACTATCTTATCCTGTGCTTTCCTCAGTTTGGCTGCAGAAACCATTTTCATAGCTGAAGTTATCTGTCTTGTCGATTTGACCGAGGCTATCCTGTTCCTTATAATTTTTAAATTTGCCATATGGAACCTTTTAATCCGCCGCTTTTTTGCGTATTATGCCGGTTTATATTTCATTACCAGTTCCCCCGCAACATTCTGAAGGAGAGTGGTGATTTCATTGTTAATGATCCCATCCCGAAGTTTATCAAGAACATCCCGGTGTTTCAGGTCGAGCATTTCAAGAAATTCTTTTTCAAATTCTTTTACTTTTGTGACCGGAACATCTTTAAGCAGGGCCATGGTGCCGCAATAAATGATAGCTATCTGCTTTTCAACGGGCATTGGTTCATACTGTCCCTGTTTAAGTATTTCCACGTTTTTGGCTCCTTTGTTGAGGATTGCGAGTGTTGTTGCATCGAGGTCGGAACCGAATTTTGAGAATGCTTCAAGTTCACGATACTGTGCCTGGTCGACTTTAAGTGTTCCTGCAATTTTTTTCATCGATTTGATCTGGGCATTACCCCCGACCCTTGATACTGATATTCCCACGTTAATAGCAGGTCTTACACCTGAGTTAAAGAGGTTTGATTCAAGGAATATCTGGCCGTCGGTAATTGAGATCACGTTTGTCGGTATATATGCAGCGACATCACCTGCCTGGGTTTCGATAATTGGCAATGCGGTAAGTGAGCCCCCTCCTTTTACCATATGACGAATTGATTCGGGCAGGTCGTTCATCTGCCTTGCAACATCATCCGATTCGATGATCTTTGCAGCTCTTTCAAGAAGTCGTGAATGCAGATAAAACACATCCCCTGGATACGCCTCACGTCCGGGTGGTCTGCGGAGAAGAAGAGAAACCTCTCTGTAGGAGACTGCCTGTTTTGAAAGATCATCATAGATCACGAGTGCATCTCTGCCTGTATCGCGGAAAAACTCTCCGATAGCAGCTCCCGCGAAAGGTGCATAGAATTGTGATGCAGCCGGATCGGAAGCGGTTGCGAGTACTATCACGGTATATTTCAACGCTCCATGCTCCTCAAGTATTTTAGCTATGTTGGCAACTGTCGAACCTTTTTGACCTACAGCAACATAAATACAATAAACCGGTTTACCCTGCTCAAAATTACTACGCTGGTTTATGATTGTATCAACAGCAATTGCTGTTTTACCGGTCTGTCGGTCACCGATTATCAACTCCCTCTGGCCTCTTCCCATGGGTATCATTGCATCGATAGGTTTAAGCCCTGTCTGGAGCGGCTGTTTAACCGGCTGACGGAAAATAACTCCCGGAGCTTTTCTCTCTAAGGGCATATCATACAGTTTACCTTCCACAGGACCTTTTCCATCGAGAGGCTGGCCGGTCGTAGATATAACCCTGCCCAGCAATCCTTCACCAACACTTATTGAAGCTATACGCCCTGTTCTTTTAACAATGTCACCTTCATTTATCTCTTCGGTAGGACCAAGAAGTACCGCCCCGATATTATCTTCTTCAAGGTTAAGGACAATTGCTTCTATACCATTCTCAAATTCTATCAGTTCATTTGATTGAGCATTTAAAAGTCCGTAAATACGGGCTATCCCGTCACCCACCGTAAGAACTGTCCCTACTTCATCCAGATCGGCTCCGATCTGAATCCCTTCAAGCTGCCGGCGCAGAATAATTGATACTTCCGCAGGTTTGATACTTGCCATATTTTACTATTGTTAACTTAGTTTTCTTAAGTTTATAATCCAGGTTCAANNGAAACATGGAACCTGGAACCTTGAATTTTTATGTTGTTAATGTTTTGCTTTTCAGTTCCTTTTCAATTTTACGAAGCTTGTTCCTTACACTTGCATCTATATAATTATCTTCAACTTTTAAAATAAATCCTCCAATAATATCCTTATCGATAACTTCACTCATTTCAACTTTGGTTTTAAAGATCCCGGCAATAAGATCTGATATCTGTTTTTTGAGATTTTCATCAATTTTGACAGCTGTTGTCAGAACGGATTCCGTGATACCGTTATATTCCTTTGTAGCCCTGATAAATTCTCTTGCAATGGCGGGAAGGTATATTTCCCGTCCGTGTTTTAAAACAAGGTTGATAAAAGATGATGTAATATGGTCAATTTCTGAACCAATGGTATTATTAATGATCCGGGTTTTCTTAGAGGGGACAATAACAGGGTTTTTAAGCAATTCCTTAAATTCCGGTAAGGTGCACACTCCCGAAATAAGGATCATATCCTGGTAAACCTTTTCGAGTATCTTTTTTCCGAGTGCAGATTGAAAGAGTGCGCGAGCGTATCTTACGGATATTTTACCGTCGTTCATTAAGATTTCAGAGTCTAGTTTTTATTTAAATTAATATCGTCGATGTATTTTCTGATCAGTTTTTCCTGCTCACCGGTCCGGTTCAGTTTCTCAACAAGGAGTTTCGATGCAATCTCAACCGACAAAGTTGCAATATGGTCGTGAATTTCGGATAAGGCTTTGGCTTTCTCCCGTTCGATACCGGCTTTTGCATCATCAACAATTTTAGCAGCTTCGTGTGTTGCCCTTCCTCTGGCTTCGGCAATCAGTTTATCACGAATATCTCTTGCTTCCTTAAGAATATCTTCCCTTTCCTCCCTTGCCTTTTTCAGGATCATTTCATTGTCACTCTGAAGCTGTTTCATCTCCTTACGTGCATTTTCTGCTGCTTTAAGGGATCCTTTGATCATGTCATCTCTTTGCTTCAGCATGCTGAGGATAGGTTTCCAGGCAAATTTTGTAAGGATCAGGAAGAAGAGAGAAAATATAATCACTGCCCAGAAAATTGTTCCGATGGCAGGGTTTGTAAGGCTGTTACTTGCTATGATCATATTTATTTGTTTTATAATTCTTTCATTAGAAATCCTGCAACCAACCGTTGCAGGATTTCATTTTTTTTAAGCAATAAGAGCAACAACAACCCCGAACAATGCAACACCTTCAATAAGTGCAGCAGAAATGATCATTGCCAGCTGAATCTTGTTTGCAGCTTCCGGTTGCCGGGCTATGGCTTCCATGGCTGAACTTCCAATTCTGCCAATGCCATATGCCGCTCCGATTACTGCAAAACCTGCTCCGATTGCTGCTAATGTACCTGTCATAATACTTGTAATTAATTAAACAAAAAAATTAATGATGTTCTTCGACAATTGCCAGACTTATAAAAAGTGTTGACAACAGTGTGAAAACATATGCCTGAAGGAATGCCACAAGTAACTCGAGGCAATCCATAAAAATCACAAAGAGTATGGATACCGGGGCAACTGCAAGGGAATTAAAAATAAAAATCAAAGCCAGCAGACTCATAACTATTATATGCCCGGCGGTTATATTGGCAAATAAACGGACAGTCAGTGCAAATGGTTTTGCAATCATTCCGATGATCTCAACAGGTATCATTATCGGCAACAGCCAGAACGGAACTCCTGGAGTTGCAAAGATATGACGCCAGTATGATTTGTTGCCATTTATCTGAATTATTATAAAGGTGAAAACAGCAAGTGTCATGGTTACAGCTATATTCCCGGTGACATTGGCTCCGAAAGGAGGCGGAAAAGGAATAAGCCCCATCAGATTGTTGATAAGTATGAAAAAGAAAACTGAAAGCAGATAGGGCATGAATTTTCCGTGTTTCTTGTATCCGATGTTCGGAATCACAATATCATCCCTTATAAAGCAGATGATTGGTTCAAGAAGACTTTGTATACCTTTCGGATGGCTTATGCCGTTTTTTTTGTACGAACGGGAAAGCGCAAGAAAAATCCATAATCCGATTATTGCAGCTGCCAGCATTCCGATAACCGTTTTTGTCATTGAAAAATCAAGAGGAATATTTTCTTCATCGACTTCACCATTAGCTTTAACAGTAACAATGGTACCTTTCAGGTCGCCTTCTTCCATAAGTCTGAAACCTTTGTATTCATGGCCGTGTGTAAGCTTACGTGATGAAAAGAAATGAAGACCTGTTTCCCTGCTGTAAAGGATTACAGGAAGGTATAATGAAATATGTTTTGCGTGTTCTCCTTCGCCCAATGTCATGATATGCCATTCATGGGAATCAGATATATGGTCAAGAATAAACTCGCTGGCATTAAATTCCATTTCTGCTTTCCCGTGTGCTTCAGATTCCTGCCGGTGGGAATTGTGCTGACCCGATATTATCCCAGGTAACAACAATAGTAATAAAGAGAAGAAAACAAATGCTGCAAGATGTGTTTTCAAAATTTTTCTCAATTACAAAGATTTGTGTATCAATGTTTTCAATACAATCAATACCAAAAACAGAGTGAAGGCTAAATATAGTACAAAAAACAATATTACTAATGACAAGCCAGTTTTTTTAGCAACAAAGAACCAGAGAAGGGCAATAACGAGCTCAACGATGAATTTGATACCAAGTGCTACAAGTATATGCATAGTCTGACCTTCCTGATCTTTTTTCTGACCCATGAAAAATATTATCAGAATTAAAAGCGACAGAACTGCAAATGAAAGTGAAAGAATGGTGATTTCCGGAAAATTAAATCCCGGATCGGATTTCATTGTTAATAATGAGCCTGTGATGAGGATCAATATTTCGAACAATATCAGGGTTAGGATATATTTATGAAGAGGTTTCAAAATCAGAATCACTTGAGGAAATCTTTGATTGCTGTATAGATTGCGGCAAATACACCAAGTAATGAAAGGATTATTGTAATGAC
>DNOQ01000255.1:13581-21248 GCA_003501665.1 Bacteroidales bacterium
TTCTTAAACCTTCATTTTGAGGTTTTTTCTGGTTCTTTTCCTTTTCCTGTTCCTGCATTTGTTTCGTTATCGCTCATTTTGCAGTTTCCGGAAAATATTGCCCCCGGTTCGATTGATAATTTTGAAGTAACAATATCGCCAAAAATCTTTGAAGAGACTTTTAATATGAGCAGCTGATGTACAGTAATTTTACCTTCAATGGTACCGGAAACCTCAGAATTTTTACACATTACTTCCCCGTTAACTCTTCCGGTAGGACCTATCACCACTTTTCCTTTTGTATTGAGGTTGCCGTTAAGAGTGCCGTCAATTCGAAGATCCCCACCTGATTTTATATCTCCCGTAATATCAGTACCGCTGCTAATAAGGTTTATTGCTGCTGCTTCTGCCTCATTAAATTTTGCCATTTTTGTCAGAGTTTTAAGATATAAACTTAA
This sequence comes from Bacteroidales bacterium, assembly GCA_003501665.1. Classification (GTDB taxonomy): domain Bacteria; phylum Bacteroidota; class Bacteroidia; order Bacteroidales; family VadinHA17; genus LD21. Next base: position 14,019 of record DNOQ01000255.1, read on the forward strand.
TAACTCGCAAATATATAAACTATTGCGTAGATTACATAATGGTTATTCCGGATTGTAAGCCCATTTTAAAAATATAGAGCCCCACGTAAAACCGCCTCCGAAAGCGGCAAGAATCAGCACATCCCCTTTTTTCAGCTTTTTTTCATATTCCCACAGACACAAAGGGATAGTGGCTGCAGTTGTATTTCCGTAATTTTCGATATTTATCATTACTTTTTCAGGAGGCAGGCCCATTCTTCTTCCGGTGGCATCAATTATACGCAGATTGGCCTGATGGGGAACGAGGAAAGCGATATCTTCCGGTTTCAGGTTATTTCGCTGCATTATTTCAGCTGCCACATCAGCCATATTTGAAACAGCAAATTTGAATACAGCCTGTCCTTCCTGGTATATGAAATGTTCCTTTGCCTCTATTGTTTCATGTGAGGGTGGCTTTACCGATCCTCCTGCCTTGAGGTGAAGGTATTTGCGTCCTGATCCGTCAACATGAAAGATATGATCCATTACACCATAATCTTCAGTTGCAGGTTCAAGAAGGACTGCTCCTGCCGCATCACCGAAAAGAGGGCAGGTTGTCCGGTCTGTATAATCTGTGATTGAGGACATTTTATCGGCCCCGACAATAATGACCTTTTTATATCTTCCTGTTTCTATATAAGCAGCACCAGTCTGAAGTGCAAACAGAAAGCCCGAGCAGGCTGCTGCAAGATCAAAACTGAAAGCATTTTTTATTCCTGCTTTTTCGGAAATAATATTTGCTGTTGCAGGGAAAGCCATATCAGGAGTAATTGTGGCACAGATCAGCAGATCTATTTCATCCGGTGATGTTCCGGTCTTTTCCAGCAGCCCTTTGACTGCCATTTCACCGAGATCCGAGGTACCCAATCCTTCTCCCTTAAGTATTCTTCTCTCTTTAATTCCGACTCGCTGCATTATCCATTCGTCGGATGTGTCAACCATTCTGGCCAGCTCAAAATTTGTAAGCCTGTAATCCGGAACCCATGCATGGATCCCTGTTATGGCTGCACGTATTTTTCCCATTATCAGATTGCTTCTTTGATCTTTTGCGCCAGGTCCACATGTACGACTGCAAGGGTCTGAAGCACCATGTTCATTATTGCTTTTCTCCCTGATATTCCATGCCCGATCACTACATTGGCATTAATTCCTACAATCGGAGTTCCGCCGATATTTTCGAAATCAAGCCGTTCTAAATAAGTATCATTGAGATTCCTCGCCTTATATATGTTGAAAATGGCTTCGGTCTGTTTCAATACGATATTACCCACAAAACCATCGCAAACTATAACATCCGGGGTTTTCTCGCCGAACATATCATTTGCTTCAAAATTTCCCATGAAATTTATACCCGGATGCCCTTTCAACAGTTCATAGGCAGCCTTGATCGCAGGTGTCCCTTTTGATTCTTCCTCTCCGATATTAAGCAGCTTTACCACAGGGTTTTCAATTTCCAGGACATATCGGGCAAAAAGGGTACCGAGCAGTCCGTACTGCAATAAAACATCCGGTTTCGTATCAGGATTCAGGCCTACATCCAGGATAACCGCATTCCGGTTATTCAGAACAGGCAATACGGTAGCAAGAGCCGGTCGAAAAACTCCGGGAATCACATTAACCGTATAACTTGCTCCCACGAGCATCGCACCGGTATTCCCTGCACTGCAGAAACCGTCTATGATCCCTTCTTTTAAAAGTCTGTAACCTACGGCTATACTTGAATCAGGTTTCTGGGAATAAGCCTTTGAGGGTATATCCCCCATCTCGATAACCTGTGTCGTATGAACTATATCAAAAAAGGATGGATCGGTACCAGTTTCGTTTAACCTGGAATAAATTTCCTGCTGATCCCCAATAAGAACCAGCTTATCGTCACCGGAGAGATGCATGAGTGAATCCACTGCACCGTCAATAATTGCACGTGGTGCATAATCCCCACCCATTATATCCAAACCTATTTTCATTGAATAAACGGTTATTTAACCGGGCCTGTCAGGCTGTTTTCTTTTCAACAGCCGGTTTGCCTCTGTAATATCCGCACTCAGGGCACACCCTGTGATACTGTACTGAAGATCCGCAGTTTGAACAACTGGTCACTGTCGGTGCAGTTGCCTTATAATGAGTTCTGCGTTTGTCTCTTCTGGCTTTTGAATGCTTTCGTTTCGGATTTGGCATTGTAATCTGTTTTTAATTGTTCATAATCTTTTTTAATCCGTCCCATCGGGGGTCGGTGCCAATATCATCTCTTATCATATGCTCCTTAAGCCTGCTGATCATTTCGGGATCACATGTACTGTTCCCGTTTTCATCGTCAGGATGCAGACGTTTTATCGGCAGAGCGAGCAGTATATATTCATAAAAATAGTGGCAGAGATCCAGTTCATGTTCATCGGCCGGTATGGTAATAATATCAGGATCATTTTCATCATCCGGTTTCCCAAACTGAACCATCAGCCTGTTCTCACAATGTACGGGAAGTGAGAAAATTCCAAGACATCTGTCGCAGGATATTTTCACTGCACCATCGATCAGAATTGCAAGATCAATATGAGAAGATCTTTTGTCAGCATTCACGCAAGCTTTTAAAACCCCTTCACTAATCTCCGATCCTTCAAAAAGTTCAAAAAACTCATTGCCTATTTCAAAATCAAAGCTTTGGTAACCCTCCTTCATCCCGCCGATCGGTATGGTAAATAATCCCGACATCTCAACAAATTTTGGTTTGCAAAAATATGAAAGCTTATTCAATTAAAAAAATTATCAACAAAAATGTAATAATTTCCGTCTATAACTGTGTTATACCGTTAAAAATCCGTCATTCGCCGATTTTAACTAACAGCATTTTAAACACTGGTATATTTTTGTTGATAAATTACATACAAACATGAAACAGCGTGATACAAATCTTCAAAGACACAGGGAGCATCACCCTCAGGTAAGTTTCGGTCTGTTCCTGATAGCTCTGGGAGCTGCTCTTCTTGTTGCAACAAACGACATGCTGAACCTGGGAAGCGTAAAAGATTACTTTACCTGGGAAACAGCCCTGATCTTTGTCGGAGTGCTACTGATACTTAACCTCAGCTTTATTCCGGGAATATTACTTATTGCCGGCGGAGTGTGGTTCCTGTATGATAATCATCTGGGCGAAATGCCCCATATGATTAAAACCTTTTACTGGCCCGCAGTGGTAATACTGGCCGGGCTTTCATTAATCATTGCTTCCTTCTTTAAAAGGAAAAAATTAAACTGATCTAATCAAAAAAAATTAAATTTACATCTATGGAAACGAAAAATGAGTACAGAAGTGAAAGTAATCTTTCAGGAAGAGAAGACAGGCATGGTACAAACCATAAGGTATTAATAGGAGTGGTACTGGTACTTGCAGGTTTATTCCTGATTCTGAGAAATACGGGCATATTTCCCGGTTTCATCGATAATGTGATCTTCAGCTGGCAGATGCTTCTTGTAGTAATAGGCCTGGTAATGACTCTGGGTGCTACCGAAAAAACAGCAGGCATTATTGTCATGGCTGTAGGCGGATTCTTTATGATACCACTGATATTCAGGGAAACATTTCACATGTATAATATGTTCTGGCCTGCAATATTTATAATTGTGGGGATCCTATTCATTGTATCAAAGCGCAGAACATGGGGCCGGAGCACCACGAAGGGAATGACCGGAGATGATTATATTGATTATGTAAATGTTTTCAGCGGGGGGGAACGGCAGGTCGTTTCACAGAATTTCAAAGGCGGCAGGATCTCAGCTGTTTTCGGAGGAACGGAACTTGATCTGACAAAGGCAAAACTTGCACCCGGCAGAAATGAGATCGAAATAGCCTGCGTTTTCGGGGGAGCCACATTAATTGTTCCCGACACATGGTATGTTACCATTGAGGTAACTCCTGTTCTCGGAGGATTCAGTGATTCACGGAAACTCAGTCCCGGAAGAACGGTCGATTCAACCAGCCAGCTGGTCATTAAAGGCGCCGTGGTATTCGGCGGGGGCGAAGTGAAAAGCTATTAATACCCGGTGATATGGAACATCCTGTTCTTCAAAGCAGGACACGTTTTATGATATGGTGGCTGGCCTGGCTCTTTCTTGCATCAGGCCAGACACTTTTGCTTTATTTTGCATATGGCACCTTTCTGACATTAAGTATTCCCGATACCCTGTTGTCACTTCTTATTTTCTCAGTTCTGATTCTATCATTATGGTATCCCTTCAATTATTTTAACCGGGAAAAAACAAATCCTGTTTCTCTCATCTTCAATCTGGTTGCAGGCGGAGCCGTCTCTATCGGCTTATTTGTTCTTTTAACCAAATCGATAATGTTACTCCTGCTACCTGATAAGGTTCTCTATAATGATTACTGGACCGCAACACTTCCATACAGAGCGGGCACCGCAATCTTTATCTACCTTATTGCAATTCTCGCTTACTACCTGTTCATAAGCCTGACAAACCTTTCGGAAAAAAAAGCCAGGGAAGCAAAGCTCGAGAGCCTGGTAAGAGAGACAGAGCTAAAAATGCTCCGATCACAGATCAATCCGCACTTCCTCTTTAACAGTCTCAATTCCATTAGCTCCCTAACTGTAACAAATCCTGAAAAAGCAAGGGAAATGGTTGTAAAATTATCTGAATTCATGAGGTATGCCCTTTCAAAGAAAGATGAACAACCCGTTCCCCTGAAAAATGAACTGGAAAACCTGAAATTGTATTTTGATATTGAAAAAATAAGATTCGGTGAAAAATTGTCAGCCGAAGAAAATATTGAGGCATCAGCGCTTGATATAAAAATACCTGTAATGATATTGCAGCCTCTCTTTGAGAATGCCATTAAACATGGCGTTTATGAAAGTACGGAGATCGTCACTATAAAAACAGATGTGAAACTATCCGACGGGTATCTTGTAATTTCAATCAGCAATAATTATGATCCTGTACCTTCATCAAGAAAGGGGACCGGAACCGGTCTGATAAATGTTGAACGGCGTCTGCAATTGTTCTATGGAAACCGGGCCTCAATAAATACCTTAAAAGAAGACGGGGTGTTTAAAGTGATCCTCTATATCCCTGCAGAAATCTGAAATATTCGTTAAATTTGTCCTGATTAGTAAGAGGCTTCCGAAATTTCAGATATTTTTCCATCCCGAAACTGAGGGATATTTTATAGTTATGTAATTCAAAAACAGAGAACTTTTTCAAAAGCCTGCAGGAAAGAATTTTGCTATATGGAGAAAATAAGAACTGTTATAATAGATGATGAGACCCCTGCCCGGGAAATTATTAAACATTATCTGAACGACCTGGATGATATTGAAGTAATTGCTGAATGTTCGGATGGTTTCAGCGGACTGAAAACAATAACAATGTTGAAACCGGATCTTGTTTTACTCGACATTCAAATGCCCAGACTTACGGGAATAGAAATGCTCGAGGTAATGACAGAAAAGCCGGAGGTTATTTTTATAACAGCCTATGATCAGTTTGCCATAAGGGCATTCGAACTTAATGCAGTGGATTATCTTTTAAAACCTTTTGAAAAAAGACGATTTCTTGACGCGGTAAGAAAAGCAACCGATAAAATAAAATCGGGATCTGGTGAAAGAGAGCCGGGCAATAAGATCCTTCCAAAGATGCCGGAACCGGTATCCCCTGTATCAAGAGTTGTCGTGAGGAAAGGAAATGCAATAAACCTTATACCTGTCGATCAGATACGATTTGTGGAAGCACAGGATGATTATGTCATGATACACCATAGCGGAGGAAAAGCCCTGAAACAACAAACAATGAAGTATTATGAAGAAAATCTTTCCAAATCCGATTTTGTCAGAATACACCGTTCATATATTGTCAAAATACAGGAGATAAGCAGGATTGAACCATACGGGAAAGATAATCACGTGGCACTGCTTAAATCGGGAGACAAGCTTCCGGTAAGCAGGTCGGGTTATCAGAACCTCAGGGAGGAGCTGAGGTTTTAATGGTCGTGCTTTGTAAGCCTTCCTTGAAGCTACGGCTTACGGTCGTGCGGTCATGCTTTGCCAGCCGTAGCCTTCTCTGAACGACGAAGCTTTAGCGGAGTCGATGGCGAAGGCTGGCGGTCTGTGAAATGTAGGGAGAGTTATCTTTTAAGGCGGTTTTGTTTCTTATATCCTTTCATTAAGCCAGACAAATATTTATAACGGCGGAAAATAAAAAGTGGCACCGGATCATACCCGTGAGTTCCTCCGGGGCGACAACGCAGGATCCTGCCCAGACCCAGTACAAACCCTGTAAAAGGGCCATGAAGCTTCAATGCATCAAGCATATATAAGGAGCACGAAGGGACATGCCGGCATGATGGTCTGAGCAATGGTGATATGGCATAGCGGTAAATATGAACCGGAAGAGATAACAGGAACGATATTGTATTTTTAAGTAATTTTGCCACCTGTCAAATATATGTAAAAAGAAAATCTGATTCCCCTGATCAACAGGCTGAGATCCCTGCCAAAATGGCAAAATGCAGGGAAATGGCAGGGCTTTTGAAGTAACAAATAAAACCAAAAATTAAATAAGATGGCAATAAATCCATGGGTAATTTTTATAGTAATAATGATCCTCAGCTGGATTGTCAGCGCGACATTAAAATCGAAATTCAGAAAATATTCCAAAATACCTGTCGACAATGGTATGTCAGGCAAGGAGATAGCAGAAAAAATGCTGCGTGACAATGGTATTTATGATGTAAAGGTTGAAAGCGTTCCCGGTCGACTTACCGACCATTACAATCCGGAAAATAAAACCATTAACCTGAGTCAGGAAGTTTACAGTTCGAGAAGTATTGCCTCGGCAGCTGTAGCAGCTCATGAAACAGGACACGCAGTTCAGCACGCAACGGCATACGCGTGGCTTGGATTCCGGTCGAAGATGGTTCCTGTAGTAAGTTTCTCTTCAAAATGGGTTACATGGGTCATCCTTGCCGGCATTGTCCTGGTAAATACCTTCCCCGCACTTTTATTCACAGGTATCGTATTGTTTGCCCTTACCACATTATTCAGCTTCATCACTCTGCCTGTTGAGTTCAATGCGAGCCAGAGGGCTCTGGTATGGCTTGCAAATTCGGGTATAACATCATACGAGAACCAGGACAGAGCCAGGGATGCTCTCAAATGGGCTGCATCAACGTATGTGGTTGCTGCACTCGGATCGCTCGCGACATTG
>DNOQ01000255.1:21254-21913 GCA_003501665.1 Bacteroidales bacterium
ACTTGTGTATTATCCTTAATATCAGCCAAATAATTAAAGCTGCTATAACCAGGAACAGCCACATTTTTGTAATTAGGATCTTCCCTGTAATGAAATAATTCCGGCACAGATCGAGGGTTGTGAATATCAAAAATATATTTACAAAACTGTTGTATTCTCTCTTCAGTATATTTCTTATTGAGAACGGGAGCTTTGGAGGAATGAACTTAAACCTGAAAGGGATGAAAGGATTTACTTTTTCGGAATATTTGTCATACGTATCCCCGAATTTCCGCCTCAGGAACTGTTCTTCCGCAAACATTATCCTCTCATAATAAAGCCAGTAGATAAGTATAAAGACAACTGTAAACCATACAGACCTGAGGAAAAGTACAGGCCCGAGCCACATGAAAAAATTACCCAGGTAGAGCGGGTGCCGTATGATCGAATAAGCGCCGGTTACATTGAGCTCCATTGCTATCTGACCGTCAGAAGTATTTCGTCCGGATGTACCCTTTGGAGCAAATCCTACAGCAAGTATTCTTATCAATTCGCCAGCCAGACAAATTCCAAGGAAAATCATTTCGGCCGCAAGGTCAAAGAGAATAGCCTGTCTGTTACTGTTGTAAAGTATAAAGATACCTGCAGCAACCAGGAATAAAGGAAGCCAGCTCCTTCTT
>DNOQ01000266.1 GCA_003501665.1 Bacteroidales bacterium
CATGAGCTTCTCAAATCGTTTATCTGGTCATCAATTTCATTGAGCGGTTGCTTTTGCATTGCCCCCTTATATTTGGCAGTCCAATTTATTGCCTCTTCCTGCTGGACTTTCCCCTTCCTTACTCTTATCAGATTCAGGAGTTCCATGTCCTGTATCAGTTTCAGAGCCTTATCGTTTATTATATCTATTATCAAAGTCTGCATAATATCATACATATTGATGGAATCCCTTTTGTTTTCTGAGTTTCTTAATGTATTAACATACTGTGATAGCAGAAAATACTTACTGCAAAATTACCAAAAAGTACAATTCTGAACAAAAAGTTAAAAAATAAAACAATTATCAGATGAGTTAAATCACTGCAAAGTCTTTAACACCCCCTTAATCTTATCCAGTCCCTTTAAAGCATTCTCAGGCAGCTTACCTTCTTTGCCGAAAACCAGCTGTGCATCATATTTTTCTATTGTCACTTTCGATTCATCGATCCTGCCGGCTTTGTCCTGTACAGCTTTTAAATTCAATCCCAGATGCCTTGCCATAAAATCATACATAGGCATCCTTTTAGAAACTCCATAATCATGACCCTCATCCGGCAGATGTACATTTTTAACATTCTCCTGCTTTCCATATAAGGCATATACCTTTTGCAGATATGGAAATTCTATTTCGGGTGTATGCCTTGTCCAGTCCTGACCATCCGAAATAACCAGTAAAGGCCGAGGTGATGCCATTGCCGCTATTTCAACATTATTTGTCATCAGATCGGTGCAGGAATGTATCGGCAGACCGCTTTCACATGCACAGCCACCCTGGTAATAGCTTGATACCATTACCACAGGAACACTCACTGTGACACGGTCGTCGATAGCTGTAAGCAGGAAGGTCTGGGTCCCTCCTCCCGATTCTCCGGTAACCCCGATACGCGAGGGATCGACGTATGGAAGTGAGGTAAGAAAATCAATGACTCTTATTGAATTCAATGTCTGCATCGTGGAGGAGAAGGATGTCCTGTGGTCGGCGGGTGTTATCTGCAGCAGCGACTCGCCATAACCGAACATCTCATAACTGAAAACCACTGCCCCCATTTTTGCGAGCATGGCACACCTTATCTGCTGATCGGGACGATATCTTCCATTCTCGTTCAGATCGGCGCTGTTAAAATGCCCGTGTGGCGAAAGAACAGCAGGGAATGGACCTTTTCCACGCACAGGCCTGTAAAGTGAACCGCATAAATAGAACCCGGGTATTGTTTCGATGCCGACATTTTCTATGGTATAACCATCGTATTTTCTTTTTGCAGTGACAACAGGATTCAGCGGAGTTTTCCGGGGCATCGGAGAAAGGTTAAGCTGTTCAAGGAAACATTTCCGGAGCTCAGCTTTACGGGCTTCCCACACCTGAAGACTCTTATAGCTCTCAAGAAGTTTATCCAGGTGCCGTTTGCCTTCTTCAGGGGTTCTCTGGTAATATGAAAACCTGGTGATCTGGTAAGTATTTTCATCCGTCTTTTCAAATACCAGATCCATTGGCAGAAGAATGTTTGAAAGAGTTTCCTCAGTATCGATCCGGTAACGCCAGGTAGCATAGGTCACTTCAAGGCCTTTAACAATGGCCTCATTGTATTGGAATTTGATATTATATCTTCTCTCAATATCCGTCAGAACCTCCTTAAGAGGTTTCCTGTAAACATCCACAGGAAGCTGGGAACTTACCAATAACGAAATATTGAAAAAACAAGCAATTAATATTAATCTGATTTTCATAGCATTATATAATTATTAATGATTTTTTTAACCGCAAAGTTCGCAAAGTTAACGCAAAGGGCGCAAAGTATTTTGTACAAAATGTATCCTTCCTGTTCTATATTTTATTTACTACCCTTCGTATACCATCCTTCAATAATACAACATTAAAGTTTATGAGAAGTCCAAGTTTAAAATTGCCAAGTTTCATATAGGTCAAAGTCTGTGCTAAGTGAACATCATTGAGAGCTTCAACGCTTTTAATTTCAATTACAACCTTATTTTCAACAAGAATATCGATCCTATATCCACAGTCAAGCTTAACTTCTTCAAAAATCAATGGCATAGGTTTCTCTTTTTCTACATTAAGTCCTGATCTCATTATCTTATAATAAAGACATTCCTTATATGCGCTCTCCAGTAAACCAGGTCCAAGAGATTTGTGTACTTCTATTGCCAGGCCTATAACTATATTTGATATCTCATTTCCGGTCATTATCTCAATCAATCTGGGCTTAACTAATGCTTTCTTTGCGTCCTTTGCGTCTTTCTTACCCTCCGACTTCATTGGACGCAGTCCGAAGCTATAGCGAAGGAGGGCTTGGCGACCTTTGCGGTTAATGGATTTTATGAAATAAACGTTTTTTTAATTTCCTCTTTTCAATTTGAAATGAATACAGAGAGTGTATTATTCGGATATAAATTTAATAAAAGGAATCAGAACCGGTTTCGATCTTTCAACGATATATGTATAATTCGTAACTTTTTTCCCATCCTTAATCTCGCTGGTTTCGTATATCTTTACATAAGGATTCATTTTGGCAATAAAGACCATAGCTCTTTCTTTTGCCTCGGCGTTGTATTTTGCAAATACCGGATGAACTGCTGTTATAAGATCATCGAGCCCGGTTTTAGAGGTGACAATGGTTCCTTTCGGCCAAACAGGCATTTTATCAGATTGTAATACTGCAACAGTCCCTCCCGATGGGATCCAGTTGAGCCAGTTCATCTCATCCACTGAATTCTTTTCATTGCCTTTCATAATGATTTCCTCTGCATAGTATTTTCTCAGCCAGTCCTTGAAAAGCGGCGGTAATTTAAGCGGGTTAATATAACCCGTAATTATCCGGCAATTATTAAAATGCCCGATATTGAAATTATAATCATCTGCAATCAGGAGACCCCCGCTCCTGACCAGATGTTCTGAAAAAATGTTTGTAAGTGTTCTGAATTCAGTCG
>DNOQ01000370.1:0-354 GCA_003501665.1 Bacteroidales bacterium
ATGCAAGAGCATATGCCGAAAACAGTGTCGGGGTTGCTTATGGCAACGAAATCGTCTTTGTCACCAGTACCGCTGCACCGGCGGTGACTACCACCCCGATATCAAATATTACCGCCAGTTCGGCCGTCTCCGGTGGAAATATCACCTACGACGGCGGTGGTTCTATCACTGTAAGAGGAGTATGCTGGAGTATAACACCTGAACCAGATCTCGGCGATTCATTCACATCTGACGGGACCGGTTCGGCAAGTTTCTCAAGCACAATGACAAATCTTACTCCGGCCACAACCTATTATGTAAGGGCTTACGCGAAAAACAGCGCTTGGACGGTCTATGGGGAGCAGTTGTCTTTTA
>DNOQ01000370.1:370-783 GCA_003501665.1 Bacteroidales bacterium
CGATAACACACCGATTCCCGAAGTGACAGATAATACTCTATGGATTGGATCTTCGGTACCTGCATACAGCTGGTATTTCAACGACATTGCTAACAAACCAAAATATGGTGCTCTTTATAACTGGTATGCGGTAAATTCAGGGAAGCTTTGCCCCAGCGGCTGGCATGTGCCAACCGACGATGAATTTAAGACTCTGGAACAGACCCTCGGCATGGCAGCTGATCAGCTGGAAATATGGGGATGGCGGGGAACTGATCAAGGTACAAAGATAAAGAATACCACAGGTTGGGATGACGGAGGCAACGGAACAAATTCAAGCGGTTTTTCGGCTCTTCCAGGAGGTTACCGGTTCGGTGCTACAGGCGAGTTCTTCCTGCTGACCACAATTACCTACTGGTGGACATCCACTGAGC
>DNOQ01000370.1:897-3776 GCA_003501665.1 Bacteroidales bacterium
TCCAGGGATGTAAAAAGGCTACAGTGCCGGAATTAACTACCGTTGCGGTATCGAATGTTACTCTTACCACCGCGGTATCAGGTGGCAATATCACCACTGATGGCGGTGAAGAGATAATTAAAAAGGGCGTTTGCTGGAGTACAACACAGAGTCCGACAATTGCGTCATCAATAACCGACGATGGTAACGGCTCAACCGCTTATACCAGTAACCTTGTAGGTTTGACAGCAGGAACAACATATTATGTCCGTGCCTATGCAACCAACAGTGTCGGAACTGCTTATGGTAATGAGCTTTCGTTCACCACTAATCAGGTAACAGGAGCTGCCCTTACAACCACTGTTGCAACGACCGTTACATCAACAACGGCAGTCTCAGGCGGTAATATTACGGATGCCGGCGGCGGAACGATCCTCGCAAGGGGTGTTTGCTGGAATACAGGTCCCGCACCAACAATAGCCAATAACAAAACGACGGATGGCACAACCACCGGTACTTTTACCAGTAACATTACCGGATTGACAGACGGAGTGACTTATTATTACCGTGCCTATGCTACAAACAGTTCAGGGACTACATACGGAACCGAATATTCTTTCATCACTCCGGTAACTGATGTTGAGGGTAATTTATACAAAACTGTAATTATTGGCACCAAAGTGTGGATGGCTGAAAACCTCAAGGTTACTAAATTTAGTGATAACACTGATATCACATTGGCCAGCGATGCAGCAGCATGGATCGGATTAACAGGTCCCGGTTACTGCTGGTATAATAACGATGCTGATTTCAACAAACCTGTTTACGGTGCCCTGTATAACTGGTATGCAGCAAACACCACCAACATTTGTCCCACCGGATGGCATGTACCGACGGACGCAGAGTACAATGCTTTGGAAGTCAGTCTTGGTCTGGCAACGGCTGATGTCGATATCTGGGGCTGGCGTGGCTCAGACCATGGGTCAAAGATGAAGAACACCACTGGATGGAATGCAGGTGAAAACGGAACGAACACGAGCGGTTTCTCTGCTCTTCCGGGCGGATACAGGTTCCATAACGACGGCCAGTTCAACGGCCAGAACAGCCTTGCCTACTTCTGGACAGCTACCGAACATGATGCTGACAGAGGATGGTATCGCAGGCTTGACGGAAATAATGCTGCTGTCTATAAGGCATCAACTGACAAGAATGCAGGAAAATCCATCAGATGCGTTAAAGATTAAAAAAATACTCTTGCCATATTTGTAAGGAGGCTGTCGTTTTATTGGCAGCCTCCTTCGTTTTAACCTGAACCCTGAGTCACTCAATTTTGTTTATTATCTTTGGGAAAATTCGACATGAAACACAGGCTGATCATATTGCTAACCCTGATAATAGTAGGCTGCAGTTCAAACAACAACGACATGAAGAAAATAGTATTTCTGCATCACAGCACGGGTGAAGCCATTTGGAAAGGCAGTACCAACAGATACGTTTATAAACTAACCGGCAAGGGCGATGTACAGAAGTTCTTCAGTGCATATAACATAAAGAACAAAACCAGCTATGAGATTAGCGCCATTAATTTCCCAAAGAGCTCACCATATGGCTGGAATAACTACCCCTACGATTATTACAACATCTGGGTGAAAAATGCCGGGGCGGACTCCTTTATGGAAGAACCGACTCTTGAAATTCTGACAAAACAGTATGATGTCATTGTCTTCAAGCATTGCTTTCCTGTCAGCAGAATAAATGCAGACACCGGTTCACCGGATGTAAACTCAGACGTAAAAAGTATTGAAAACTATAAATTACAATATGAGGCACTGAAGATGAAGATGCATGAATTCCCTGAGAATAAATTCATTGTCTGGACACCTGCTGCAAACACAAAGCTGAAGTCAAGGGAAGAGGAAGCATTAAGAACACGCGACTTTCATAACTGGATGATGAACGATTGGGACGAGAAGGGGGACAATATATTCATCTGGGATTTCTACGATTACGAAACTGAAGGAGGGCTGTATCTTACCGATTCCAATGCTCACAGTCCCGATAACTCCCACCCCAGCGTAGAATTTTCTGCCAGGCTCGCACCGCTGTTTGGGCAATTTATAGTTGATGTAATCGAGTCAAGGATTGATTGATGCATTCTGGCGGATCAGGCAAAAAGAGTAAATGAATTTCAGGGCAATTTTATACCGGCTGCATATCAAGTTACTGGAAAAATCCAGTAACAATACCAAAATTAAATACCTGCGAAAGCAGGGGATGAAGATTGGGGAGAATTGCCTCATTGGGACAATGAACTTTTCAACTGAGCCTTACCTGATTGAGATCGGTGAACATGTAGCCATCGCAGACGATACGGAGATAGTAACTCATGACGGAGGTGTCTGGTGTTTCCGCGATGAAATAAAAAATGCCGATCTCTTTGGAAAAGTTAAGATCGGCAACAATGTTTTCATCGGGAATAACTGCACAATTCTTCCCAATACCACAATAGGAGATAACTGTATTATCGGATCAGGAAGTGTATTGCGCGGAAAATTTCCCGAGAATTCGGTAATAGTTGGCAATCCCGCAAAGGTGATAATGGATATTAAGGTTCAGAGATTCCTTTACAAGCAGAACCCGGATCTCCTCCAGACAAAGGGGCTTAAGAGAAAAGAGAAGACAAATACTATCAAAAAACACTTCGGCTTAGAATAATGGCCATCTACCATTTAAAAGCAAATGTGTTGTGGGACTTCTGATTGACGTTCTTTATCGATTTAGTTTTTCGGTAAGTGCTTCAAGATACCCAAACAAAGATTCGATTTTTATTCCAAGGTTACTTGTTTTAAATAGGTCTCCGCAGGTGTAATCATACTTAGTCGACCCTTAACAAGTCTTGT
>DNOQ01000033.1 GCA_003501665.1 Bacteroidales bacterium
GCGAGGGCAGAAACTCAAGATTAAATCCGGCACTTCCTTCAAGTACGGCGGGAAGGGGTTTGTCGAGGTAAACTGATATCTCAACACCTGAGCCCCTGGGTGTAACAACCACCCGCGAATCAAAATCGTAATCTTCATACCTCAGTATGGACTCAATGGAAAGCGACTCACGGTTCACCTTCCGTGTAGGTATTGCAGGAACAAGATCCCATTGCTCCGGAGTGTGGGAAAGCCGTACAGCACCTCCCTGGGCTGTTCTGACACCATGGTGAATCAATTCTATCCCGGCGGTTTTCTCATCGTTAAAACCTCCGGTGAAAAGGTTACTGTAGACGAGGACATTGACGCCCTGAGTCTCGAAATACTCAAGATCGTTGAGTATCAATTCCTGCCCTGAAGCATAATTGGATGCAGCCAGCAGCATCATTACGACTGAGACAAACTTTAATCTTTTCATCTTCATTAATTTATTTCAAAGGTCAGATAACTGCCTCCCGGAAGACTGGGAAACCAAATGTGCAACATATTTTTCTATTTTCGAATTTGTATGCGGTCTTTTAAGCTTACGACCCGAGAATTCTGGAGCAAAAGAACATGATATTACTGGTTCGCTGTCGGGCAGTTTTGCTTTAATTATTTCTACAGCCTTGAAGATAATTACTTTTCCTGACAGTTAAGCCTGGATTAAAATAATTGTCCGGCCAATGCAGGTAATATGGTAAGGATATTTTAAAAACATCCAACATGATCATTCGTTAAGTCTTGTGATCACTACTATTGGATTTTCAGTATCAGTGACATTCTTTAGCTTTTGGAGGTATTCAGGCAATCCATCAGATTTTCCTGCATTTTTCTCAAACCACAGTTTTATTTTAAAAGCATCTATAGTGCACGTTAGTTCGCCTTTACCATTTATGCTCGATAACTCAAGTGCTGCGAAATCATTGATATTATTGATATACCCTTTCCCCGATTCGCCAACATAATCATTTACCAGGGTACTTTTTTGCTTTTTATCGTATACAGCAGTATATACCTTCTGGTTGAACCTGAAAGTATAGAAAAGGTATCTTGATGATTCAAGAATATTTTCCGTGAAAAAATACTCACTTTCCGGATCGACCATATCTGCCCGCAGTTCATAGGGGAAGGCATGAACACCTTTGTCAAAAACAAACCGGGGAATTAAAGAATCCGGTGTCACGACAAAGAGTGTGTCGCTGAATTTTTCGCAAAAATGCAGCTGTTTATTCAGCTTGTAAAACCATGAATTTGTAGAAAATACATTAATGCTGCCATTAAATGGGAATGACTGATAATTAGGGAATATTTTAATGATCGAGTCTGTTTCATTGAATATTACCATTTTCTTCTTTTCATCTCCCATATAATTATCAATAAATGCTGCATATGTAGATTCATCAAGGTCAACAAAGTCAAAAACCATTTCAGGTCCTCTCCTTGTATCCATTAACTGTCCATTAATGGAGTATTCATATCTTTCCCTGTTTCTGTCAGCATAGACTGATTTTTTTTCTTCATCATATGGTATTTTAAAGTATGTTCTCGAATATTCACCGGGGCCATTGCCTGAATTACCTATTTTTCTGATGAAGCTTCCGCTTTCTCTGTCAAAAAGTAGTATTTGTTTCCGGTCAATAGCAACCAGATACTGATCATCTGAATAAATTGTGTAATTACTGCCGATCAGACATTCATTTGTTGTTTCCAGGACTATGTAATCACAATCTCCTGAAATGTCATTTATATTAACCGGCACCCTCTTTTCAAATGCATAAGTTATGTCAACAATCACAGGACCTTCTTTTTTCTCCTCTTTCTGTTGATAACAGGAAGCTGCAAGACAGCTTAACAGGACAAGCAAGGTAATTTTTAATTTCATGGTTCAGGACTATGTGTAGAATTATGGCAGGAATTTACTCTATATAAATTTACTGTGCAATGAGCTGTTGTTACGAACCATTGCTGACTTCTTTCGATAAATGGGATTGCAGTGCCTGTTCCCAGGTTTCATTGTGGTGCGTCTGCCCTTACCAAAGCGTCAGGATACAGCATGCGGGCATCCCGGGTCCGCGAGACTGATATTCTCTCCAGCGTGAAACAACTTACCCATACTGTCCGTTTTAGACATTTGTAAATTATACTAATCCTATAATAGTAAGGAGGTTATAAATTAATTGTCGCCCGGTGTTTTGATAATCTGCTTTAATTATTTCAAAGTCAGATCGTAGTTGTTCCGCTGGATGTTCCTTAGGTCCGAATCCTCTGTAATCCACGATTCCAGGAGGTCATTTGTTAATTCAAAGTGCGATTGAATACCATAAGTCGTTTTACCTGTTTTTACGATTTGATTTTTACAGAATTCTCCGGTAGCTAATAATATCATTTGAGGACTAAGTTCCACAGTCTCGTCATGCAGCTGAAAGACAGTCAGATAATCAGGTAGATTTTTAAATAGCCTGTCTTTCCTGCCTTCTGAAGTTAATTTTACTTTGAAGTACTTATTTTCAGGATCTCTGAATCCTGTCTCATTGGTATGACACTTTTGAATGGTTGCACCCATTGCTTTTACCAGGGTCTGAAGTCCCAGGCAAATTCCGAGGTAGGGGATATGTGCCTGTAAAGCTTTTCTGATTTCCTTTTTCGAACATGGTGAGCAACATTAGCTCCTGTAATACTAAGCGCCCGGCCATAAATTGTCCCGATAATGCCGCTTCCTGTAATAAGAACTTTCACAAGTTGAATATTGAGTCCACTCCGATAACCCTATTTTTTTCAACTGAATGAGAATCGGGTATTCTCGGACACGGACAAGTTGTTTGGCAAAACGTGCGTTAAAAATGATTTAATCGCAAAATAGAGTTCGACAAACAGCAATTTGACCGAATATTTTGCAAAAAACAGAGTTATTTGACATAATTGTTTTATGTATCTCAGAATCAGGACAAAGTTCACCCACAAACAACGGATATTGGCCCACATTTGGTGTTTGATTTCGCCCCGGTACCTGCTTTTGGCATTTGGATAATGGTATCCTAACTGGAAAATGGTGGCTTCAACATTGTTGCGGAACTGTAACGTTTCAACGGGCGTTTCTGCTATTTGTTTCCGGACCAGGTATCCGTCAATATCTTTTTGGGTAAAGTACCGGTAAGCTTTTTCTGTTTTGATACGCCACTTAACGGTACCCTCTTTGCTGATAATCGTTTTTGAACCAACAATCTCGTTGGTTATCGTATCAAAAACAGACAGTTCCCCATTTTCGGAGAAGTTGAACTGGTACCTGCTTTTTGCCCCTTGTATGGCATGCAGGTACAGATCAATCTCGTTGTCCTTGCAAAATTCCTGGTTATCAGGGCTGTGGTAAGCGCCATCAGCATGTGTGGCTTCAATTTTATCCGGGAATACTTCCTGTGACTTTTCAATGCCGTCCTGGAGAAAATCAACGTCAGAAGTACTTGCTTTTCTCACGTCGACATGACCGATCAGGTTCAGGGGCTTGTCATCATCACAACTTTCGGTTATATTGATGCTGTAACCTTTCACCTTCTGGTCATCCTTGTTCCGGTAGTGACAGTCTGTATCGTGGGGTGACTGAACCGATTTGGCCGATATTTCTTCTTTTTCACGGGCAACGACCACTTTTTTGTCATCTACCCGGTACTGCTCGCCAAAAACCCGGTGGAGGGTTTGATAATGAACATCTGATGAAGACGAAAACAAGGGCAATATCTTGTATATCAAGCTTCCGAGCTCCTGCATGCGGTTTTTGACCTCTTCGCCGGAGCAAATGTAAACAACTTTATTGCCTTCCAGTTTGAGCAGGTCGTCTAACCGGTCTTCGGTGGCTTTGTCGAGTTGCCCGGACTGTTTTGCCTGTTTATAAAATAAACGAAGTGTTTCGTGGATTAATTCATAGCGGCTAAGCCAGGCAATGTTGCCGCCCAACAGTTTACTGTCCATGCGGATGCGCTTCCCGCTAACTTCAAATTCAGCACATTGTCCTTTGGTGATTTGCGCGAAAACAGTTTCAAAGAGGTTCTCGCCTTTTTCCTTTGCATATTCCAGGATGCGTTTGCGGAACAAATAATAAGTGGATTCGGTAGGGAGCGGACTGTCAGCATTATGCAATCCCAAGGCGCTGCGCACCAACAGGTTAAAACGACAGTTCTCAAAAATCTTTTGGTCGCTTAAGCCTTAGGCTTCTTTGAGTATCATCATGGCAACCAGTACACGGACAGGTGCATTTGGGGTGCCGTTATCCTCACAATATAAAGGACGGAAGATGTTTTCATCAATGCGCATGGTAACCTGTTTACGAAACTGGTTATGCCAGGCATGCGCATCTTCGTACATTTTTAGAGAATTGCCGGAAAACAAAGTTTTAGGCGAAGTGAATATGTTAAGTTGGCTCGATCCTGATGATTTCTTAAACATTTGATGCTCTTTTAAATTATGCAAACAAGATACATAAAATAATTGAAATATACAAGTAAATATCTGAATATTAATTAATTAAATTTACAAATACTTTTCGGAGTGGACTCAAATAACAACCTTCCAATTATCCTTTATCAAATCCCGAATCGTTCACTAAGTACATAGCCGCTCCTGGGATGTAGTTCAACATGTAATAATCGCGGGGTCTTGCAGACCGCTCATATTCCTATGTATTGGTCATCGTTGGTATTATTTTAAATTTTTCTTTTTCAATGATCTGGCAACATGATATACCCGAAGAATATCTACCTGGCTTTTGCTTCTTACAAGATAAATTATCCGGTAGTTACCATCAATGATTTCTCTAATAGATTTTTTCGAAAATTCAGGAACCATACTACCAATGGAGGAATTCTCAATAATTAGTTGAACTCTCTGATATATTTTGTTTACAGTTATTGAGGCATAGCGAATTGAATCTTCTGCTATATAATCAAATATCTCTCTTAAATCTGAAATTGATAATTCAGTCCAGACTATTTTGACCATTTATCAATCATTATTTTTACATCCTCATTAGAAAAAACTTTACCTTCGTCTGACTGTAGCAATCCCTCTTCAACTTTCTCCGTAAAAATCAGCTTGTCAATTAACTCGTCGATTGTGAATTTATCTGGTAAGCTATTGATCGTTCTATTTAACTTCTCTTTTGTCAGCATGGTTTTCATTTTTTGTAAAGATAATGCATTTAGAAATCCTATCCATGTATGGTCTGTTTTTTCCAATTATGCCCAACGACGGTTGGCGGTATGGTTAGTTGCCGATTTCGAAGCACTTTC
>DNOQ01000487.1 GCA_003501665.1 Bacteroidales bacterium
GGCCCCCCCGATCTGAACCGCCAGGTACATCATACAAATAATATACTCGTCTGACATTAAATGGTTGTGTAACGCCGTTTTGTATTATTGTGATATTCCCCGCAACATTATGGATCTTGGGCAACTCAACAACGTTGCAATTATAAATATCAGATAATTGTTTGTTCATTTTTCCTTTAGCCTTTGAAAAGTTGAAAAATCCCGTATGTAATCATCCTGATTATAATCGGTTGAAGCTATTACAAGTGCCAGTGAATTGGTCGAAAAATTCTCCATTACCCTCCATGTCATTAGTGGCACCAGGAGACCATAATAAGACCTGTTAAGAGGGTATCTGTACTCCTTAACGCCGTCATTCAGAACTACATCAAAGCTTCCTGAAAGAGCCACAATTAGCTCTTCCGTGTCTTTGAAGGCGTGCCCCCCCCTGGTCTCACCACCCGGCACATCATAAATCCAGTACACTCTACGGATGTTAAACGGGATATGCGTTCCTTCCTCAATAAATGATAGATTTCCCCTCTGGTCAAGAAACTTTGGGAGGTTTATTAGCAGGGGAGAAATAATTCTTTTCTTCTTATTCATCAGACTACCAATATAAAGTAAACAATTTTATCGAAATGCAACAAAATATGACATTCGTCGTAAAAATTCATATATTCGTCACCTATTATTGCTCATTCGTCAAAACGCCCTTCGTACATGAGAATCATTTTTGCGCTTCTTTTGCTCGCACTTTGCACCGGTGCCTCGGGTTCAGTATATTATCTCTCACCCCAGGGGGACGATCTTAAAGGAAACGGATCAAAGAATTATCCTTGGTTCACGCTCGAAAAGGCCTGGAAGGCAGCAGCTGCCGGTGATACAATCTACCTCCGCGGTGGAACCTATGCATTTACTACTATGCAAGATTTAACCGGTAAAGACGGTTTACCCGCCAGATTAATCAAAATATGGGCATATCCGGGAGAAAAACCTGTAATAACAAAAGGATCAGTTTTTGATATGCAAAATCAATCAAACCTCATCTATTTTGATGCTGACTACCTGCATCTCAAAGGTCTGGAAATATCCAATTTCTCCCAGAAACCCGGAATAAGAGCTAATTCTGCATTATTTGGGTTTACAAGCAATTCCATATTTGAAAACCTCAACTATCACCACAACGGGCTTGGAATGGTAATCAGGGGCAAATCCACCAACAATCTTATTCTTAATTGTGATTTTCATCATAATTATGATCCGTACGACACCAGTCCCTATTGTCACGCCGATGGTTTGAATATCGCCTGGATACCCGAAGGTACCATTAATACGGTAAAAGGCTGCAGGTTCTACAGAAATGCTGATGATGGACTCGATCTATGGAATAATGAGGGCGTCGTTGTAATAGAGGGTTGCTGGGCATGGCAAAACGGATACAGGGAAGATGGCTTTACAACCGGAGGCGACGGAGCAGGTTTCAAGTTAGGGGCGACTGAAACAGCTAATTACTCTGTTTACAAAAGAATATTGACCAATAACCTCGCTGTTTCCAACAGGAATTTCGGCATTACCCAAAATGCTGCAACATGCAAGATGTTTATCTGCAACAATACCCTATTCGACAATAAGCAAAAAGGAATATACTTTTCCGCATCATGGGGAGACGCTCAGCATATGATCAGAAATAATATTTCATACAAGAATTTGACTGATGCAGCCATTGGAATTAAACTTCCGATAGTGGATCACAATTCCTGGCAACCGGGCTTCACTGTAACCGATCAGGACTTTAAAAGCGTTGATCCAACCCAGCTTGTCAGACCAAGAAAATCCGACGGATCTCTTCCCGATATTGATTTCATGCATCTTGCTACCGGCTCAGACCTGATCGACACTGGTGTTGATGTCGGACGTCCCTACCTGGGTAAGGCACCTGATCTTGGAGCCTTTGAAACAGCAGCCCCTGCTACTGTTGTCGCAAACAAACCACCGGTTGTCAGCATTTCGTCACCTGCCAAAAGTGCTTCCTTTACTTCACCTGCAACAATTACTGTCACTGCGGCTGCTTCTGACCCGGATGGAACTATAGTCAAAGTAGAATTTTTTCAGGGCACCGTTAAAATCGGAGAAAGAACGACAACCCCTTATTCCATAACGTGGAAAGAGGTCCCAGAAGGGACCTATTCTTTAACCGCGGTTGCTACAGACAATGCTAACTCAAAAACTGTTTCGTCTGCCGTTTCCATTACTGTCGTTAAACCGGTCATCGCAGAAAATAAATTGCCAACTGTTAGTATTTCGTCTCCTGCCAAAAGCAGCTCATTTACATCACCGGCTAGTGTTACTATTGATGTCATTGCCTCAGACTCGGATGGTTCAATAACCAAAGTGGAATTTTTTCAGGGTAACGTCAAAATTGGAGAAAAAACAACTACTCCATATTCTATCACCTGGAAAGAGGTCCCTGATGGGACCTATTCTTTAACAGCGGCGGCAACAGATAATAAAAATTCAAAAACTGTTTCGGCAGCCGTTTCTATTACTGTCGTTAAACCGGTCTCCCCTGTAAATCAACCGCCAATAGTAAGTATTTCGTCACCTACCAAAAGCAGTTCATACACAGCTCCGGCAACTGTGACTATTGATGTAAATGCCTCAGACCCTGATGGTTCTATCACCAAGGTAGAAGTTTTCAACGGGTCTGTAAAACTTTTTGAAAAAAATACTGCTCCTTATTCATTTACCCTTAAAGACTTGCCGGCCGGCTCCTATGAGCTAAAGGCTGTTGCCACTGATAATATGAATGCCACTGCAACTTCGTCTTACCAAGCCTTTACTGTGACACCCATCCTCGAAGCAAGGGATTACTTCAATCTCTACCCCAACCCTAATAACGGACGGTTTTCTATCGACTTTACCACATTGATGGAATCCGATACCTTCACAATTACTGTTGTTGATCTTATAGGAAAAACCGTGTATCGCGAAGAACTTTCGAAAGAAGAAAGCACCATGCAATTCGATCTGTCGCATCTGTACAGCGGCACTTATATTGTAATTATCGCAGCTAATCAGATTCTTCTAACGCAAAAATTCATCAAGGGATAAACCTTCTCCTTAGTTCAGAATTATCAGTTTCCTGATATAACGATCCAGGTTGTCTCCCTCCAGCGTTATCGTGTACATTCCCGAAGAAAAATTCTCCGGTACAGGTATCTCTGTCCTTCCGTGCTCGACAGGCCTCCTAAATACTATCTTGCCGTTAGAGTCAAATATCTTCATTGTCTTATATATTCTGACCGGATCCGTAAGTAACAAATAAAAATTGCCGTAAGCTGGATTCGGATAAATCAAAGTCATATTGTGCGGCAGTTCCTCTTCCTCATCTCCTGTAGTTGCATTAATTACGCGGGCTCCTACCTGCCATATGCCATTCTGGTTTTCCGTAACTATTGCTGTCCTGTTCCACGTTGCATTCACTGCCAATCCCGACTGTAGATCTGGTCCCAGGTCTTTTCCATAATCAAGCCTTGCTACGGGTACGAAACTGTCCAAATCAATGAAGTTCGGATTTATCACCACCGAATGGAGATCATAACCCATAGCCTGCCACATGGCAAACGTTTTGGTATTTCCAGCAACCTGAAAGATCGGATCGCCTGCCTCACACCAGTACACATTGTAATCACTTTCAAACGCTTCAAGACATTCCAAGTCCTGGACATTAATATTAAAAATCCGATTCCTTGTATAGAAAATATTATTGTACACCTTTGTTCCCTTTGAAGGCGCATTCAGCTCATTATCAGTGTTTTTATGTATGTCAATCAGTCCCCTTGATGTCTGTTCTGATGTCTTGTCACTGTAAAAGGTGTTGTTATAGATCCTGATGCCGTTAATTCCCTTGACAGCTATTCCAAGTCTCGGGTTTTTAAGAATATTATATGCTATCACACCTTTGCCATCCGTCATACCATTGGATTTTCTTTGAATTCCGTTAGGGGTCTTGAGCAGGTAATTGTACTTGATGACAACATCTATATTGTAACCCGTAAACAGCGCATGGGTCATGCTGGTCGCATCAGTGCCGTTCCAGGTGAACTTGTTGCCCGAGATGATTGCGCCATCGAGGTTAT
>DNOQ01000199.1 GCA_003501665.1 Bacteroidales bacterium
GATACGGGAGAGAAGATTCCCGAATTGCAAAGGATAAGGTTATTATTGGGAAAGTGATTTAGAATTTCCTGAAAAAAAGAATTAATACCTGGTTTATTACATAGTGATATCAGATAATGTTTTCCAAGTATTATCAGGTTAAAGCATTTTATTGAATTACCTGAAACACCCTTTCATGCAATATCAGACTATCTCTTTCTGATTATGGGAATTCACGAACAAAATCGTTCCGATACTGTCATAGCTGTTAAACAGGGAATCTCCTGCACGTTTCAGGATCTGAGTGTCAAAACCAATCAGGGTCAGAGCTGCCTGTGCTGATTTTTCATTTATCAGGTTTTTTAATGTTGTGGCAGGCTCAACAGTGATTATTTCAATATTCTTTTCCGTTATTGGCAATCTTCCATCTCTGACAAGCTCAGTAAGCTTCAACCGGGTCTCTTCATATTGATCCGGCCTGCATGTTTCAAAAATGTTAATGTTTGACTTTCTCCAGTCCGGGTGGCCCGATATTATGAAACTCATCAGGATAAGTATGCTTGAGTTTTCCGGGTACTGGTAATCTATCCAGACATGGATCCCGTTTCTGAATATCATATCCTTTCTGCTGGATGCAAGGAGACAAATGTCGAAACTTCCAGCTCTTATTAGGCCTATATTCTCGATTATCTCTTTAAGATTCTGGGGATTTTCCTTGTCGTACTCAAATATGACCATATTATTTTCCATTCCGGAGATTCCCGGTACCTGAATGGCCTGTGCGAGGGCTGAGGTATAGGATGGAGATATCAGTGTATCGACATATACATGGTTATTGGTGGTATCATAGACTTCAATAAGTCTTTCAAGTTCCTGGGTTGCCTTCAGACTTGTTGCCCTCGAATAATACCCGTCAATCCGGTGAAGGTATGTCCCGAAACCATATCTATATGATATCCAGTTTAATAGCTGGAATGCCTTGGCGCGGACAAATGAATCTTTTGAAATACAGATCGCACTCGGTCTCCATTCTTTTGTTTTTTTCCTGCTGCCCGATTTCTGGAGATATACCTGGATATTGCGGTTTATCTGGAATAATGCATTGGCAAACAGCGATTCAAGTCCGTCTCTTTCACGATGGTACAATTTAATGTAATAGTAAACAACTGTCATCAGGAAAAGTGAAGCAAATGCATACGGTGCATTTATTTTAAACATTACCCAGACAGCAATTAGGAATCCTGAAAGGGACAGAAACCATCGTGACCGGAATGACGGACGATATGAAGGTGAAGATCCGAAATGGTTCAGGAACGAAATAAGGCACAATGAACCGTAGGTTACCATAAAGAACATTGAAATTATTTCCGCGACAGCATTTACACTTCCCAGGGCAACAAAAACAAGCGCAATTATTATTGTTATCAGAGTGGCATTGGCAGGTTCATTATCGGATTTCCGTCCGAATGAAAGCCATTTATTTACCTTTGTGGAAGGGAAAGATCCATCCATCGAGAGTGCCTGCAGGGTTCTGGGAGCCACCATTAATGATCCGATAGCGGAGGATAAAGTTGATGCCGCAAGTCCCAATGGAATAATCACCACTCCAAAGATTGCTATCTTTGACATTATCAGCTGGTTAGTCAACATGTCTTCTGCACTTGCCGATATAGCCAGCTTATAAATGATAAATATGTAGACCAGCATTCCTGTAAAGGTTGCAAAAATGGTCCCTCTCGGAATCGATTTTCCTGGATTTTTAAGGTCACCTGAGAGACCTACACCTGCTGTCATTCCTGTAAATGCAGGGAATGCAATGGCAAATACCATAAAAAAGTCCTTCATGTTCCTGATGTCACCAGCAGGAAGAGTGTTCCCCATTGTGACTCCGTATTCGGTTTTTCCCAGGAAAAAAAGCAACAATGACAGAAAAAGAATTCCTACAACAAAATAGAGCATTTTAACTCCGATATTTGCACCTCGATTCAGGATAATATAACCTAACAGCAACATTGAAGGAATACTTATTACCTGCCTCGGCAGATTCACATTCAGCGAATTCAGGAAGAAGTTAAAGATAAACTCAAATGCTTCAGTAAAAGCTATGATATAAAATGCCACACTTATTGCCTGTGAGAGGTAGAGTGCAATCCCTATAGTTGCTCCGATATTAAGTCCGAATGAACGGGAAATGATAAAATATTCACCGCCACCTTCAACTCTTTTATTGGTGGCTAATTCTGAAATGGCGAAAGCTGTGGGAATTGTCAGTGAATGTCCGAGTATTATTAGCAGAAGTGTGCCCCAGAAACCAAGTGTTCCTACTGCAAATCCGAACCTCAGGAAAAGAATGGCTCCCAGTATAGTGGATATGGCAGTAAAAAAAACCGGACCGGTACCAAATCTCTTCTTATCGCTGGATGATCCCATTATTCTTTGGATTTTACCTGATGAACAACTCTTTGCGGGAATGGAATCTCAATACCTTCTCTGTCGAAAGCAATTTTCAGGCGCTTTCGTAATTCTCCTGTTATTTCCCATTGCTTATGGGGTTTTGTATCACCAAGAATTTTTATAACAATGGCTGAATCTGCAAAATCGTTTATCCTCAGGAACTGAGGCGGGGATATAATTGAATCCTTAAACCTGGGATCTTCTGCCAGTTCTTTTCCTGTCCGGTTTATAACTTCAATAACATGCTCAAGATCTGTATTATAGGAAATGCCAATATCCAGATTGACTCTTGCATATGATTTTGAAAGATTGGATACTATTTTAATTTCTCCGTGTGGAATATGATGTACTATTCCGTTAATATCCCTTATTCTTGTTTTTCTCAGATTGATATCTTCGACAAGTCCTCCTGTCCCGTTAATGTTTATTATATCACCGATGCGATACTGATTTTCGAGTATTAAAAAAAGACCTGAAATAATATCCCTGATCAGATACTGACCTCCGAAACCGACAGCCAGACCGACTATACCTGCACCTGCAATCAGCGGACCTATTTCGAGCCCGATCTCCTGCAGTATCATCATGGTTGCCAGTAAAATAATTATTATTCTTACCGCACCGTTAAAGATCCTTACAAGAGTATCCTCTCTTTTCTTTGCTCCCTCTTCCGACGTGTGCTGGTCAGCCATAACCGCAACCCTTACAGCCCTGATTATTATTCTGCTGACGATTTTGTTCAGAACCCATGCAGCCACTGCAATTATAGCTATCTTAATCCCATGATCGAGCAACCATGGAATAACCGCTTCACTCCATTTTTTATGTGTTTCCTGCATTTTATTATCTTAATGTTGTTTGCCTTTCAAGGCTGTAAATCTATGTAAAATAAATATATCTTATGCTAATTTTATTTTTTACCTTTAGACGTTCAGCATTTGATTAATACATTGATTATGAAAAGAATAATTTTGACCGGAATTTGTTTATCCTTATTTCTGGCTAATACTTCCTTATGCTGGTCAGATAATTCAAAGCAGGTAAAGCTTATTGATTTCGCGTTGCAATCATCTGTACTTGTAAATGAGTCCGGGGAGATGATTTCAGATCCGGAGTATAAACCCGGTATTTACTGGTTTCCGGTTGGAATGTCAGTGATCAGGTATTAAAGCTGACACAGTAATAATTCAGGAAAGAAGGGATCAATATGGCATTCCTCGGTATAGATCTTGGCGGCACAA
>DNOQ01000158.1:0-796 GCA_003501665.1 Bacteroidales bacterium
TATGGGCAGAGCAGGAATTATTAAATCTTACAGACAACATAACTGTTACAAAACTTGCGCTTCCTGACCTGCCATCATCAGATAAACATGCAGAACTGCTTAGAAAAGCATGGCAGACTGGTATGTTACAATACGAGTCAAGAAAATTTAATGATAATGTTTACCTCAGCTATATATCTAAACCTGATATTAAAAGAAAACGGGAACTCCTGAAAATATTTATAGTTAAATGGATCTTATTAACTAATAGATCTTATCGCAGGTTGAACCTGCTTAAAAGCCGGTATATTAAAATTATTTGTAAAAAATCCTACTACAAAAAATGTCTGGAAGAGCTTGAAAGTCAAAAGCCTGCCCTGTTATTCTGTACTCACCAGCGCGCAATAAATGCTATAGCCCCGTTGGAGGCAGCAAAAAAACTGGGCATTCCGACAGCTTGTTTTATTTACTCGTGGGACAATCTTTCAAAGGCAACACTGTTTGTCGATTCAGATTACTATTTAGTCTGGAGTGAATACATGAAGCAGGAGCTTCTGACATATCATCCTGAGATCAGATCCGAAAATATTTTTATTACCGGGACCCCACAATTCGCGCCATATTTTAATGACAATCTGAAAATCGGCCATGGTCAGTTTGCAGATAAATTTAACCTTCCAAAGAACCGTAGATGGATTTGCTTTTCCGGGGACGATACAAAAACATCACCTCATGACCCTGTTTATTTAAAACAACTGGCAGAAGCGGTAAGATCATGGAATAATAAAGAACAGAATCAGTTACATATACTTTTCCG
>DNOQ01000158.1:863-5224 GCA_003501665.1 Bacteroidales bacterium
AGGAGGGAAGATGTTGCTCTCCTCGTTAACACGGTCTTACACTGTGATATGGTAATTAATGTGGGCAGTACAATGGCATTTGATTTCTGCATCTTTAATAAACCGACGCTTTTCATTAATTATAATGCTGTAAAAGATAATAACTGGCATATTAACCTGATCTACAGATTCATTCATTTCAGGAGCATGGCCGGAACAAACCCGGTTTTATGGGTAAACTCTGAAAGTGACTGGTTGATAAAAATAAAAGAGGCCTTTAACAATCGACAGGTAGTTTCAGAATGTAAACGCTGGTATGAAACTATTACCCTGCATCCACTGGATAAGGCTAACGACAGGATTATTGCATCACTTGAAGAAATAATTAGGAAATGCACATCTGCTTCCTGACACATGAATATCCAAAGCAAGGCTTTCCTCACGGCGGAGTTGGAACTTTTATAAAGATGCTGAGTAAGAACCTGGTCAGCTCAGGCGTTGAGGTTTCAGTAGTAGGCATAAACTATTCCCGGGATGATGAATTTGAGAATGATTATGGAGTTAAGGTTCATAGACTGGCTGCTAAAAAGGTAAAAGGCCTTACCTGGTATCTCAATAGCTCAAAGGTTAACAGGAAACTGGTTGAAATACATAAGGCTGATCCAATTGATATTGTTGAATCTACCGAACTCGGGCTGGCATTCATAAAAAAAATTGAGGGTGTAAAATACTTAATCCGCCTTCATGGAGGGCATCATTTTTTTGCTGATGCAGAAAACAAAGGGATCAACCGGTGGAAGAGTTTTCAGGAAAAGCGAAGTTTTGCCAAGGCTGATAAAATAATTGGAGTCAGTAATTATGTTCTCGATCATACAGCTGAATATCTTGATTTTAAAACCAAAAGAGGCCCTGCAATTTATAATCCTGTTGATCCTGACAGGTTTTACCAGGCTGATCAGAGCAAAATGAAAAAGGGCATGATCCTTTTCGTTGGCACTGTATGCGAAAAGAAAGGAGTTCGCCAACTGATACAGGCTCTGCCATTAATAAGAAAAGAAATTCCGGAGGCTCACGTGGTCATTGCCGGCCGTGATTGGAGATTTCCTGACGGTTCATCATATACAGAATGGGTAAAGCAATTCATTTCCGAAGATGTAAAAGAGAATGTAACATTTACAGGTCCGGTTAATAATGAAGAGATTCCGGGCCTTATTGAAGAAGCTGAGGTATGTGTCTATCCTTCGCACATGGAAGCAATGCCTATGGCATGGCTTGAAGTACTGGCAATGGGGAAAGCACTTATAGGGAGTAAAGCTGGTCCCGGCCCTGAGATAATAAATGACGGAGTTACCGGACTCCTTTGTGATCCGTTAAACCCTGAAGATATTGCAGAGAAAACGATAAGGAATTTAAAAAATCAGGAGATGGGGTTTACTCTTGGGAAAGCAGCTAGGCAGGAGGTCAGGAAGAGGTTTTCAATAAAGAAACTTGTACAACAAAATATTTCTTTTTATCAGAGTTTGTTATAATCATGACCTTTCTGATTGTCACACATGTGCTTCATACAGAGTCCGGCGAAAAATATTTTGCTTATGCTCCTTATGTCAGAGAGATAAATCTCTGGCTCATATACCCTGATAAGGTTGTCATAGTTGCCCCCCTGGACAGAGCAGAGGCACCGGGGGCAATTGATCTGGAATATGATCATCCGGATATTGAGTTTATTCCAATTCCCGAATTTGATATTCAGGGTACAAAATCAATACTCAGGACAGTTTTTCTTTTGCCGGTACTGATCAGCCGTATTAACAGGGGGATGAAGAGAGCGGATCACATTCACCTCCGGTGTCCGGGTAACGTGGGATTGTTAGGGTGCATAGTACAGATATTTTTCCCTGGGAAAAAAAAGACAGCCAAATATGCCGGCAACTGGCACTGGAACAGCCAACAGCCATGGAGTTACCGGTTACAGCATCGGATATTAAGAAACATCTTTCTTACACGTAATATGACCGCACTTGTTTACGGCGACTGGCCCGACATGACAAAAAACATCAGGCCGTTCTTTACTGCTTCATATTCTGAAAAAGACAAACAGGCTGTTTATAAAAGACCACTGAGCGAGGTCATCAATCTTGCATTTGTCGGAACCCTGACTAAGAACAAATCCCCGCTTACCTGCCTCGAAGTGCTCAGAGCGCTTACTGACAAAGGTATAAATGCTACCCTGACCTATTGCGGAGAAGGATCGGAGCTCATCAGGATTGGACAGAAAATCCAAGATTATCAGCTAAAAGATAAAGTTATACTACTTGGCAATGTTAATGCAGAAAAAGTAAAAGAGGTGCTGCGGGAAGCTCATTTCCTGTTATTCATTTCCAGGTCCGAGGGCTGGCCCAAGGCAGTGTCCGAGGCGATGTGGTGGGGGTGCCTCCCGGTCACAACCCCGGTGAGTTGCGTCCCATGGATGCTTGACAATGGTTCCAGGGGCGAACTTGTAAATGGTGAGGTCACAGAGATCACATCACTGATTGAAGGGTATATCTCTGACCAGAAAAGCTTCAACATTAAGTCTGAAAATGCGATGGACTGGAGCCGGGAGTATACGCTTGAAAGATTTGAGAGTGAAATAAAGCAACTTTTCTGAATTGAAAATCCTTCAGTTAATTGATAGCCTAAACTCTGGCGGGGCGGAACGGATGTGCGCCAACATTACGAATGTACTTCACGAGAATGGTTATGAGGTTACGCTTTGCGCTACCCGTGAAGGCGGTCAGCTTCAGAAATTTGTCACTCCGGGTGTAAGATGCCATATACTCAGAAAAAAGCATGCGGCCGATATTACCGCCTTCATGAGGCTTATCCGACTTATAAGAGATAACGATATTGAGATTATACATGCCCATTCAAGCTCCGTATTCTGGGCTGTTGCTACAAAATTAATTGTGAAAAACATCAAAGTGATCTGGCATGATCACCTGGGTATTAGGATCAATGATCGTCAGAGAGATTTCTTTTACAAATTTATTTCACAAAAAATCGATGGAATTGTCGCTGTAAATAGGGAGCTTGCCGGATGGTCACGCGCGAATATGAAGGTACCAATAGAAAGGATTGTCCTTATCAATAATTTTTCTCTCATGAGAGAAACTTTAAAAAACCTCGATCATGCGAATTTCACTATTGTGTGTTTAGCGAATATCCGGTCGCAGAAAGATCATGAAACACTTATCAGGGCGATCGTTATCTTGAAGAAGGAGCAATTACTTAAAAAACTTAAAGTGATTTTTGCCGGAGCTTACAATGAAGATTTATATTTAAACAGAATAAAAATTTTAATCAGAGAACTTGGTCTGTACAATATAATTGAGCTTCCGGGATCAGTTGATGACACCGCCACCCTTCTTGCCCAAGCCGACTGCGGGGTATTAAGTTCTATATCAGAGGGGCTTCCGGTGAGTCTTCTTGAATATGGTATGGCAGGACTACCTGTGGTTGTGACTGATGTCGGACATTGTGCAGAAGTAATAGGGTATGGCAAATTTGGCCGATTGGTACCTTCTGCTGACCCGGAATTACTGGCGAAAGAATTATTATGGATCGTTCACAATCCTGTAGAGGCATCTAAAATTGGTTCTGCATTCAGAGTACATGTGGAGAAAGAATATGGTCCCGGGCAATTCCTGATTTTTTATCAGAGCCTATTAAATGAAATATGTAGGGAATGATCAATTACATTCTTAATAAAAAAGCTCCTCTCTTCTGGCTGATCTTTCATATCATTCTCGGGGCAATAAGCACTGTGACTCCATGGATACTGATATTTTGGTTCTATTCGGTGCTTGGCACTTCACTTTTCAGGCTCGTCAAGTCTGATGTGGGTTCATCCGTTCCATTGGTTTTTCTTATTGCTTATGCCACATCATTTGAACTCCTGGCACGGATGTCGGGCACATCGCCATTTATACCTTATGAATTAGGGAAATACCTGCTTTTTTTTCTGTTGGTATTCGGGATTCTCAAGGGTTACAGAAGAGGCTACATCGGTTGGCTGATGCTTATCCTTATTCTTCCGGGCGCTTTCTTCCATTTGGCAGGAGAGTCAACATTTAAAAACATCGTTTTCAATCTTATTGGCCCTGTTAACGTTGCATTGGCGGTTATCTTCTTCAGAAATCAGGAGATGGAGAGGGGGAATTTCATTGAGACCATGCGGCTGATGATCTATCCACTGGTATCGGTACTTGCCTTCACAGTTATGAAGGCGCCTGATCTGAAAACGGTTGAATTCACCCTGAAAGCAAATTTTGAAACTTCTGGAGGATTTGGCACAAACCAGGTCTCCACGGCTTTGGGGCTGGGGGCCTTTTTAGTCTTCCTCT
>DNOQ01000536.1 GCA_003501665.1 Bacteroidales bacterium
CACGCATCGACTGCTCAACAGTAACGATGGGAATGGCTTCAAGCTCTTTTGCGCTGATAGACCCTACAGATCCTGTAAGATCGCTCCTTTTCACTGAGCCATAACCAATAACCACAACTTCATCAAGACCCAATACGTCAGATTCAAGTGTTACATCAACCACTCTCTGGTTTCCCACAGGAACTTCCCTGGTCCGCATTCCGATGAAGGAAAAGACAAGTGTGGCACCATCCGACACACTAAGGGAATACTTGCCGTCGGCATCCGTCATGACGCCATGCAAAGTCCCCTTCTCAATTACATTAACTCCTGCCATTGGAGTATTGTCAGCTGCACTTGTGACAGTCCCGCTAACGGTTCTCTGTGCAAATGTGAATTGCACCATAATAATCCATAGAAGGAAAAGCAAAATGCCTCCCTTCTGAAAACGTGAATTGTTAAACCAGTACTTTCTCATTGAGATTCGTTTTAGGTTAGTAATGAGGTGGAATATGATCAGAAAATATTTTCATGTTTCATTTGGTCCATATGATGATTATAGTCACCATAAACAACATAACCAGAAACAGAAAAATCACAATCTCCATTATTCTTATTTTTCTCCTGTGATTTTTTGCCTCCGGAATTGGATTTTCATTGTCAGCCATGGTGATCTAATTCAGTAATCCAATAAGAAAGGTAGGCAATGAAACCAATCGACAACCATCTTTTGTTTCTATATTGATAACATATGTCTTACTATAAATCCTGTGTCATTTAACATAACATATGTCTCACAGGACGGTTATGCATAAATGGATCCCGAAAGGGCATCACTACTGTAATGCACAGATTATTAATATAATAAGACTGCTATTTCGCCGTGTATTCGGAAGGCGTCTTTCCAAAATGATTTTTAAAGCACTTTGTAAAATAGGCTGGCGATTTAAAACCTACCCTGTAGGAGGTTTCTTCAACAGGGAAATGACCCTGGCTAAGCAGACTGGCCGCACGCTTAAGTCTTAATGTCCTTATAAATTCAGATGCAGACTGAGATGTAAGACCCTTGAGTTTTCGATGCAGCTGACTTCTGCTCATCCCAATCTCTTCGCTGAGCCCTGTTGAATCAAAATTAAAATCGGAAATATGCTTTTCTACAACGTCCATCGCTTTCTGAAGGAAAGAGGCATCAACAGAAGTTATTGTTATGTCCGTTGGCTTGACAATCAATTCCTTGCTGAACTTGTTCCTCAGGTTCTTTCTGGTTTCCAGGATATTTTTCACCTGACTCTCAAGCAGATCCATTGAAAAGGGTTTTTCAATGTAAGCATCAGCTCCCATCGCCAATCCTTCAATCCTGTTTTCTACTGATGGCCTGGCGGTAAGCAAAATAACAGGGATATGACCGGTTCTCAGGTCAGATTTTATTTTTTTGCACATTTCAATCCCATCCATAACAGGCATTATAACATCGCTGATGATTATTTCGGGATTATGCCGCCTGGCTTTTTCGAAACCCGTTTTACCATCAGCAGCCTCACAGATATTATAACTCAATCCGAGATTATCCCTGATTAATGTTCTTAGCTCCGGTTCATCATCTACCACCAGGATAAGCGGCTTCTTCCTGTCAGGATAAACTTCATTTTTCTGATCCTGATAGCTGAATATATAGGCATGATCATCTGTCAACTCAACTTGCTGAAATTGTTTTGCCGTACCTCTGTCTTCCTCCAGAATTTCAACCATCTCACCTGAACCTGAGGGATCAATGACAGCTGGCAGTAATATTATAAAACAGGTCCCCTTGTTTTCTTCACTTTCAACCTTTATACTGCCTTTTTGCAGGTCTATCAGTTCCTTGATCAGGGCAAGCCCTATACCCGTTCCTCTTTTCACCCTTGAATCCCTGTTTTCTATCGTAAAGAACCTTTCAAAAAGATGATCTTTGCGCTCAGATGGTATACCAATGCCGGTATCCTTTATCCTGATCTCCACGTATTCATTATATTGATCAGGTTTGTCAGTCTGCCTGCCAGTCTCTTCCGTTATTTGCTGTAACCCTATGCTGACTTCAATTCTCCCGTTGTCCGGAGTAAACTTGAAAGCATTTGACAACAGGTTATATATGATCTCCTCGAGCTTGTTTTCGTCAAACCAGGTAACGTATAAATCCAATGATGATTTAAAATCCAGGTCTATTGAACGCTCCAGGGCAATCTCCTCAAAAGAGCTGGTGAGTTCTTTAACAAAACTGACTATGTCACCTTTGCCAAGGTGCACTTTCATTTTGTTGAGGTCAATTTTTCTGAGATCCATTATCTGCTCAATGAGCCGCAGGAGCTTGTCGGCATTTTTCCTGATGACCTGGCTCTGTTTTAACAGTTGCGGATCATTGCTGGCTTTTGCAACAATTGCATTGAGAGGCGCAAGTACCAGGGAAAGAGGTGTGCGAAACTCATGAGCAATGTCCGTAAAAAACCGCATTTTAAACTGGTAAAGCTCCTCCGTTTTTTCACGTTCAATATGCTCCAGCCTTGCCTCGTGCACTAACCTGGCCCTCATCAGGATCAACCACCTGAAAAGTAATAGAAGTGCAACAAAAAGAATGGAAAATGCTGTAAGTGCAACAGGAGTCTGCCACCAGGGCGGCAGAATCTTTATTGTGAGAGATACAGGATCCTGATCCCAGTCAGCAATATTATTTGAGGCCTTGACAAG
Source organism: Bacteroidales bacterium (assembly GCA_003501665.1). GTDB lineage: Bacteria > Bacteroidota > Bacteroidia > Bacteroidales > VadinHA17 > LD21. The sequence continues at coordinate 2,701 of DNOQ01000536.1, forward strand.
GAAGTTATAGGTTCCCTGTCCCAGGTTAGTGTATGTCACAGACCTC
>DNOQ01000027.1:0-1582 GCA_003501665.1 Bacteroidales bacterium
CAGGAAGTGCCAATAGAAAATTGCTTTGCGGGTTTTGATGCTTACCAGAAGGTCATTGATGCTGATGTTGATATTATCCTTGATGCGACACCACCCTATTTCCGTCCGAAGCATGTGGCAGCAGCCGTTCAGGCTAAAAAACATATTTTTGCAGAAAAGCCTGTTGCTGTTGACCCGGTAGGCGTCAGATCAATTATGGCCTCTGCAGAGAAGGCAAAAAGTATGGATTTGTGTATTGTTCCCGGAACACACTACCGCCACCAGCGGGATAAGGCAGCTGCCTGGCATCAGGTTGCACAGGGCGCCATAGGTGAAATAGTCGGAGGCAATATTTACTTTATGACCGGTAAACTCTGGCACCGTGATCTTAATCCGGCATGGACAGAAATGGAATACATGATACGCGACTGGGTTAACTGGTGCTGGCTCTCAGGGGATCATATCGTGGAGCAACATGTTCATAATATCGATCTGATGAACTGGTTTACAGGATCACATCCGGTTAAAGCATCCGGATTTGGGTCGAGACTGCGTCGCGTTACCGGCGATCAGTACGATAACTTCAGTGTTGATTTCGTTTTTGAAAACGGCATGCATTTTCATAGTATGTGCCGCCAGATCAATGGCTGCTTCAACAATGTCTCTGACAGGATCCAGGGAACAAAAGGTTCAACTGACTGTACAGGCACAATCGTTGATCTTGCAGGAAATGAAATCTGGAAATATGAATACCCTCCCGATAAAGATGGAAATCCCGGACAAAGTGTAAGTGTGGAGCCTCATCTTCAGGAGCAGATCACCTTTGTTACCTCCATCCGAACAGGGAAAATAATAAACGAAATTGAAAAGACGGCAATTGCAACTCTAGTGGCAATTATGGGTCGTGTGTCAGCTTATACCGGAAAAGAAGTTACTTATGAAGAAATGTTGAACTCCGACATGCAGCTTGGACCAAAATCACTGGCTTTCGGTCCGGTTGATATTCCGAAAGAGTTACCCGTTCCTGGTCTGGCTTATCTTCCTCAGGTTTAATTAATTCGAGTTGATGGTTGCTGAGTTGGTTAGTAAGCATAAGATCGGTTACAGAATGATTATTTAAGTCCGGATTTAATAACAATTAAAACAAAAATTCAAAATGGGTTACATAAGATTAAGAAATATACTTTACGCAATGCTGACAATAGTTTTCAGTATGCAGTCAAGCGGACAGGTTGTCCCATCATCAAAGGTTGAATTTTTAAGCGCACCTGTACTTTTTAAAGAGGGAGGCAGATCGTACCAGCAGGTTGTGGCCAGCTTCAGAACAGATTCACCGGGTAAAATTATTTTCAGCTATGGCGGCAGGGAAATACTTAACGCGGAGATGATAAGAGGCAACAACAGGTTTTTACTTACATTCCCTGCGGTAACAAAGCCAAAGAAAATTATAATCACCGCCCGGGTGAATGATAAGCCGGCAGAGAAATACCCTGTAACTCTTATCCCTCCAAAAAAGTGGCAGATCTATCTGGTTGAGCATTCACATACTGATATAGGGTATACACGCGCCCAGTCGGAGATTCTTGCGGAACACCTGCGTTAT
>DNOQ01000027.1:1589-6003 GCA_003501665.1 Bacteroidales bacterium
CGCTGGACATGTGAATCAGCATGGGTGACAAGGGAATATCTGAGATCGCGACCTGCCACCCAGATTGAAAGATTTAAAAAGAGAGTGGCAGAAGGACGTATTGAAGTAACCGGAATGTATGCAAATATGGCTGAAATATCGGATGAAAACCTGATGTACGATTTTCTGCAGCCGCTGAAAGAATTTGAAAAGTACGGGATCCCTGTAAAAACTGCCATGCAGAATGATGTTAATGGTATAGCATGGTGCATGCCGGACTATTTTAAGAATACGGGAATTAAATATCTTATTATGGGGATAAATATGACCCGTTCTATTCTGCCTTTTGATATGCCTACTGCCTTCTGGTGGGAGTCACCCTCCGGCGCAAGGTTGCTTTCTTTCCGTGCTGATCACTATATGACAGGGAACAGGTTTGGCGTTGAGAGTAAAACCATAAGGGCGGAAGAGATGTTATGGCATTTAGCTGATCTTGACAACAGGGGCTATCCGTTCGACCGTATCGGCATCCAATACTCCGGTTATCGCACCGATAATGCCCCACCGTCAACTGCTGCAAGTGAGCTTGTCAAAAAGTGGAACGAGAAGTACGAAACTCCCAAACTCAGGCTTGCGGTTTCCGGTGAATTCATGGAATATGTTGAGAAAAACTATGCTGACAAACTTCCCGTTCACCGGAAAGCATGGCTTGACTGGTGGACAGATGGTTTTGGTTCAACCTCGCGCGAAACGGCAGAGGTAAGGAAGACACAGAATATGAAACAGGTAGACGAAGGTCTTTTCGCAATGGTATCAGTGATGGGAGGTGAACTTGGTGAATCACTTGAAAAGAAACTGGAACACATTAATGAGAATGCAATATTCTTCGATGAGCATACCTGCGGGGCTTCTGAAAGTATTTCAAACCCTTTCTCAGAGAATTCGACCAGACAGTGGCTTCAGAAGGGAGCCTATGCATGGGAAGCTCTGAAGAAAGTGACATTGCTGAATGAAGATGCGCTTGGTCGTTTTCAGACATTTCTTAAAAAAGCCGATTTCCCGGTCATTTACATTATTAATTCAATGGGATGGACAAGGTCAGGGGATATAGAGATTTTTATTGATGATGAGGTGATCCCTGTTCAAAATAAGTTCAGAATTATTGACCTGGCAACAGGGAAGGAAGTACCCTCACAGATAGTAACCAGAAGACGTGAAGGAGCCTGGTGGATACTTGGCGTTACAGATGTTCCGGCCATGGGATACAAGGCGCTTAAAGTGGAGGTTAGTAATGAACCGGCGTCCGGTGAGGCAGAATCAAACACTGAAGTGCTGGAGAACAGGTTCTATAAGATTGTTATAGATAAATCAACAGGCTCGATCAGCAGCCTGTATGATAAGGAACTAAATCAGGAGCTTGCCGACGGACAAAATCCATATCATATAGGTCAACCGGTGAGGGAAACACTAAATAACCGCAGACAGATGACGCCGACCCAGACAACTGTATCTAATATTAAGATTACCCCCGGGATTAACGGTACTGTCTGGGAGAGTATTAAGATAGCAATGGACCTTGATGGTTTTGAGCCAGGTACTCCGGGAGTTCCCAGGGGTATCGAGGTTGAGATAAGGCTCTTTAAGAATATCAAAAAGATAGAGTTTAAATACATGATGCATAAACTGATACTTACTGATCCGGAAGCTTTGTATATTGCCTTCCCGATTTCACTGCCCGAATCAAGGATAGTCTTTGAAACAATAGGAGGCATTCTTACTCAGGGACAACAGCTGGAGGGATCATCATCGGACTGGAATGCAGCACAGAATTTTGTTTCGGTAAGGGGTAAAAAAGGGCAGATAATTATTGTCAGCAATGAAGTACCATTATGGCATTTCAGTGATTTCAACATGAGCAAATTTGAGCGCTATCCCAGGCCGGGCAAAACATGGCTTTATTCCTGGGTTTTCAATAACTACTGGACTACAAATTTCCGTGCTTTTCAGGAAGGCGGATTCAGCTGGAGTTACCAGATCACTTCAACACCTGATACAACAAATACCTTTGCGACGAAATATGCCTGGGGACAGAGGAATCCTTTCCCGTCAAGAACGTTCCCTTCCGGAACCGGCGAACTGAAAAATTTTTCGTTGGAAACTCTCAGAATATCAGGTACTGAAAATGCCATGCTGATAAACAGCCGGCCGGCATTTAAGGGTAAAGGAACTATTCTTCTTCATTTCAGGGAACTTGAAGGATTACCTGCCGAGCTTAAATTATCATCAGCAGTTCCGGGTCAAACCATTAAAAGAATTATTGAGGTAAATACAACCGGCAGACAAATTGGTCAGCCTCTTTCATCAATACAACTGAAGCCATATGAAGTAAGATTCATTGAAGTGGAATTCTGAATAAACTAAAATCACATCAAGAAATGAGCAGATACAGCCTGACACTTGCACTACTGATTCTGATTACAGCATGTAACAATGCTGATGTAACCCGCTATGTCGATCCAAATATCGGAGGGGTTGCACCATTGCTGACTACAAAATGTCCTACAGTCCACCGGCCGCATGGGATGATAAGGGTATTCCCGTTAACCAGGCCGGGACTGAGAGACAGGTATCTCTCGGATAAGATTTACGGTTTTGCCTTAAATATGCCTGCCTACAGGAATGATCCTGTCACAAATCTGATGCCTGTACCGGGAGAAGTATCATTTAATGCTGAAGTTTTGGCGTCAACATATGATCATGACCTTGAAGAGGTTCATCCGTGGAAACATTCTGTGTTGCTTGAGGACCATAATATTATTGCCGAGTGGACCACAACCGAAAGGGCTGTTGTATATCGTTTTATTTTTCAGGACGATAAACCTGCCAATATTGTTTTCAGGTCCAATGGTCAGGCTTCATTTGAATTCAATGATAATAATTCCATTAGTGGATGGGAAGAGTTCCGGGATACCAGGCAATATTTCTATGCAGAATGTTCAGTACCTTTTAATGTAAACGGAACATTTAACCTTGCAGAGAGGCTGGAGGGAGGTGATGAGATCAGCGGACGCAGAACAGGTGCGTACATAACATTTACTGATCTCAAAAAACCTGTCGAGCTGAGAATAGGTATTTCCTATATTGATGTAGATCAGGCAAGAGATAATCTTACCCGTGAAATGAACGGTAAGACATTTGAAAAGATAAGTGACGAAAGCTACAGGATATGGAAAGATGCTCTCGGTAAAATATACGCGACGGGTGGAACCGAAAGGCAGCTGAGAATATTCTATACCTCATTGTACCGTGGTTTTGAAAGGATGGTCAATATTTCGGAATACGGCCGTTATTTCAGTGGATACGATAAGCAGGTTCATAATGATAACGGAAGGCCATTCTATGTTGATGACTGGTTATGGGACACCTTCCGGAGCCATCATCCCCTTCTGTACATTATTGAACCTGAAAGACAGGTTGATATGGTTCAATCTTATGTCAATATGTATGCACAGAGCGGATGGATGCCGACGTTTCCGCAATTTTATGGGGATTTCCCGGCAATGATAGGATTCCATTCAGCGGCACTGATCTGGGATGTATACCAGAAAGGAGGTACGGATTTCGATGTTGAAAAAGCATACGAAGGTCTCAGGAAAAATGCCATGAGCGGTACCATGCTGCCCTGGAGGGCAGGACCAATGTGCGCCCTTGATAGTTTTTACATTCAGAACGGATGGTATCCGGCTCTTCCTGAAGGAGCCGAAGAAACTGAACCAATGGTTCACAGTTTCGAAAAACGGCAGGCTGTTGCAGTGACGCTTGAACACAGTTATAATGACTGGTGCCTTGCCCGGCTTGCAAAAGCGCTGGGAAAGAACGAGGATTACGAATACTTTAGCGGAAGGGCTCAGAACTATCGAAATGTCTACAACCCTGAAACTGGATTCATGTCACCCAAAATGGCTGACGGCAACTGGGTTGAACCGTTTGATCCTCAATTATCAGGAGGTGTCGGGGCCAGAATGTATTTCGCTGAAAATAACGCGTATATATGGAATTTCAGTGTGATGCACGACATCACATCACTTATTGAACTGATGGGTGGAAATGAATCATTCATAAACAGACTGGATAACCTTTTCAATGAGCCCACAAAAATAGCTAAATGGCAGTTTATGGGACAATTCCCCGATGCATCAGGACTTAACGGAATGTTCCCGGCCGGGAATGAACCGTCATTCCATGTCCCGTACCTTTACAATTATGCCGGAAAACCATGGAAAACCCAGAGAAGAATAAAAGAGGTAATGGAGATGTGGTTCGATGATGATCCTCTTGGTCTATCCGGAGATGAAGATGGCGGAGCATTATGCTCCTGGTATGTATTTTCTGCGATGGGATTTTATCCGGTGACGCCCGGCAACGGATTATACGC
>DNOQ01000142.1 GCA_003501665.1 Bacteroidales bacterium
GCAATCAGATCCGTCATTATCGTGGTCATCTTATCCTCGGCTTTTGCTGCCTCTTCAAGCACAGACTGATGTGTGGTATATTCTATCTTTCCTTCAACACCCAGATCGGTAATGATACTTACGGCAAAACACGGCAGATTCATATGACGGGCAACGATAACTTCAGGTGTTGTCGACATGCCGACCGCATCCGCACCAATCGTCCTGAAATATTTGTATTCTGCCGGTGTCTCGAATGTAGGACCGGTTGTCGCAAGATAAATTCCTTTCCGGACTTTTATCCTGTGTTCCTGTGCTATCATTAATGCTTTTTTGATCAGATATTTGTCATAAGCTTCGCCCATATCGGGGAAACGAACTCCTATACGGTCATCATTGGGACCGATAAGCGGATTGGGAAGGAGGTTGATATGATCAGTTATGATCATAATGTCGCCAATCTGGAATGATGGATTCAGCCCTCCGGCTGCATTTGAGAGAAACAGACACTTTATACCGAGATATTTCAGCACTCTTACCGGAAAAGCAACTTTTTCAAGTCCATAACCTTCGTAATAATGAAATCTGCCCTTCATCGCGACGATCTTCTTATGCCCGAAATCGCCGTAAATAAGTTTGCCTTCATGACCTTCAACGGTGGAGACAGGAAAACCGGGGATTTCCCTGTAGTCAATCTCCATGCAGTTTTCCATTCTTTTTGTCAAACCTCCCAGACCTGTTCCGAGAATAATACCGGCATCAGGATTATTAAAACCTCTTGCCTTAAGAAACTCAGTTGTTTCGTTTATTTTTTCTAACATAGTCAATTATCAAATTATCAAACTCTTCCTTTCTGTTATTTATAAATTTTATTTCAACCGGGATATTAAAAAATGATGAACGGAAGGGTTCTTCAATATTACCAAAATCAGATAATCTTACAGCATCTTTTTCAGTGGTGAACACATATCTGGAATGAGTTCCAAGACTTTTCCATGCATCATTTATCTTTTCAATATCCTTTAGCGTAAAATTATGATGGTCAGCAAACTGCAGATGGATTATTTCAGCGGTACCCGGTTTCAGATAATCATACAGGGGTTTGGGATTTGCAATTCCTGTAACAAGAACAATACCTCTTCCCGGATCTTTTACCTGCTCAGGATCAAATTTAAAAACATTGAATAAAGGTGAAGGATCCTTATAGTTAAATGTTGTAAAATATACATTCTGGTCAGAGCTCTTTTTAATCTTTTTTTCTATAGCCATTTGATCAGTTAATGATATATCTTCAGGTGATTTTGTAATCAGTATTATATTGGACCTCTTTATATTCCGTATACTTTCCCTGAGGTTACCATAGGGAAGGATATGGTCTTTGTATACCGGCCTGTCAAATTCAGTCAGCAGAATGGAAAGTCCCGGAGTGATTTTTCTGTGCTGATACCCGTCATCCAGAATAATAACATCTGTTTCCGGTTTTATGTCCAGGATTTTTGATATGCCCCTGAAACGGTTAACGTCAACAGCAACGATTATTTTCCGGAATTTTCTGTGGATCTGTGATGGTTCATCCCCTATATCCCGGGTATTTGTTTCCGGGCCTGCAATCAGGAATCCGCTTGTTTTTCTTTTGTATCCTCTGCTAAGGAGAGCCACCTTGAAATGATTTTCAGTCAGAAGATCAATCAGATATTCGGCATGAGGTGTTTTACCGGTGCCTCCGGCTGCCAGGTTCCCGATACAAATAACAGGGATATCGAATTTATGGGATTTCAGGATCCTCAAATCATACAGGAAGTTCCTGAAGTCGGTTATTATTCTCCAGATTATTGAAATGGGGTACAGGAATATGCTCCGTCTGTTCCCCATTGGTCAGTTGATCTCAATCAGATATGGCAATCGTGCCTGAATTCCTGAAAGTTCTTTTATTTCAACAAGTTCCCTGTAAACCCTGTAGGATTCACCAAGTTCCTTTTTCAGAAGGCCGGTTCTGATCCCTCCCCCAAGCTGATTTATCAGTTTCATATATGGATCTTCAATAGTCGGAAGTTCCCTGATCGAATAGGTCCCGATTCCGGCGAGTGCAGCCGCGCCCCTGATAGCGTCATTCAGACCGCCTAATGTGTCAACAAGGCCTAGTTTCAGGGCGCTTGTACCGCTCCATACCCTTCCCTGGGCAATGTTATCGACCGATTCATAGGTCATATTTCTTCCTGCAGAGACCTTACTCACAAAATCACTGTAAGTTTTCTCTATACTGGCCTGCATTACCTGTTTTTCATATTCAGTCATAGGTCTGAATATTGAAGGGAAATCGGAATTTTCATTTGTTCTGACTGTTTCAGTGGTTATTCCGAGCTTTTGTTCCATAAGCTTTCCGGTATTTGGGATCAATCCGAATACACCGATCGATCCCGAGATAGATGTGGGGTCAGCATAGATCCTGGTTCCGGGAGCGGAGATATAATAGCCTCCTGATGCAGCATAATTACCCATGGAGATGATAACCGGCTTGACCTTTGCTGCCAGATCGAGTTCCCTCCACATAATATCTGATGCAATGGCATTCCCGCCGGGAGAGTTAACCCTTAAAACGATTGCTTTAACGGTACTGTCTTTTCTCTCCTTTCTTATGACTTCTGCATATCTGTCAGCTCCGATATTACTATCATTGCCTTTACCCATGGTTATTGTTCCCGATGCATAGATAACAGCTATCCTGGTTCTGGTTGTCAGGACTTTTTTTGGATCCGGAACCTTTGTATACCTGACCATTGGCACAAGAGCTATTTTATCATCAGGAGTAAGGCCTGAAAGAATTTTAAGAGTATCGATAAGCTGATCACGGTAGATTAGTCCGTCCACAAGGTTACTTTCAAATGCTCCGT
>DNOQ01000551.1 GCA_003501665.1 Bacteroidales bacterium
TTGATTTTAAAGGTATGATGGAACCGCACATGATTGAAAATTATATTCATTAAGTGTTTGTGTTGAAATCAATCATGTGGGTTTCATAATGCAAATTTACAAAAAAAGTCTATCTGTCTGCAAAATATAAATTCATGGAAAGGCCAGTACACCGGCAGGTTAATTTATTACACAAAATTTATTTAAATTTCTTTTATGCATTTAATTTATTTGTTTAAATTTGGTTAGCTGCGTTTCTTTAAAATCTAAATATCATGTCTCTCTTAAAGTACATCGAAAGGGTGCGCCGTATTGATATGTTAATACATATGAAAGCTACTGGTCCGCCGGTGGAATTTGCCAGAAAACTCGGAATAAGAAGAAGTACACTTTTTGAATCGCTTCAGGAGATGAAAGAAATGGGAGTGGATATTAAGTATTCAAATATCAGAGAAACATATTATTATGCCGATGAAAGAAGAATTGAAATCAGGGTTGAGAAAATCCAACCTGATAGAAATGCTAATAGTAATGAGCATATTGGGATTCTAAGAAATGCTATATAACCATATGGATATTAGTTATGTCATACAATATTTCATTATAAAGATCTATGAAAATTCTTGAAGGGTATTTCGGACTGAAGAAGAATGAGCTGCTATTGGGAATTATTGCAGTAAACCTGCTATTGTTATGGTTATCAAAAAATGTATTGATCAATGAGACAGTATTTTTTAATACATATAGTGAACAGATGACATATGACAGGTCAATGGAACTTTTTAAAAAGATAAGCGAATTATCATGGGTTGCCTATCTGTTCACTCCGATCATGCTCTTAATTAAATTTTCCGTTCTGAGTCGGTAATTTATATCGGATTCTTCATCAGCGGGTTTCATGAGAAAGTAACCCTTGGCATGATCTTTACTGCAGTTGTCGCAGCAGAGATAATAATAGTCCTGGCTTCTTTAATCAAATTCCTGTGGTTTGCATTTTTTGCAGGTAATTATACCCTGGACGACATGAATTTCTTTTATCCCTTATCTCTGATAAATTTGTTTGGACAGAGTGAAGTGGCAAAATATTGGATTTATCCGCTACAGTCTGTTAATCTTTTCCAGATAGCTTATATACTGATGTTAGGCGTGGGTCTCGCTAAAATCAGTTCTGTCAAAAAAGAAAAAGCCGATATTATAGTTCTGCTGACATATGGTTCGGCTTTCATTCTCTGGATTGCCTTTATAATGTTCATTACAATTGATATTTACTCATGACGAAAATATTAACTGTCTTAATTATAGTTTCCATCAGTATGGTTTTTTTAATGCTGGTCGGAGGCATTATTGTCAAAGTAGTAAAAGCAAATGACTCTGCAGAAAAGATAGAAACTCTGCCATCGTTCTCACTGGGAACACTGGATGGGAGTGTGTTTAATTCCGATGATCTGAAGAAAGGGCCCCTGCTTATTGTTTATTTTCATCCCGATTGTGAATATTGTCAATATGAAATATCAACGCTTATTGAAAATGATATTCAATCAAGAGGGATTAAAGTATTATTTGTAAGCCATGCCAGCCCTGAATCTATACATAAATTTATGGAACCGTTTAATAATAATTATGAAAATCTCCATATTCTTTCGGATACTTCACTTGTTTTTACGCAGATATTTGGGATCAGTGTAGTCCCTGTCAATATACTGTATGATGAAGATTTAAAGCTTGTTAAATATTTTAAGGGAGAAGTGAAACCTGACGCGATTCTTAATTATCTGGGTTGTGGCACTTAATATCAGAAAAATAAAAGAAAAATCTCTCCTGCAGCATGATTCGACTGACTGCGGAGCTGCATGCCTGGTTTCTGCCATAAGATATTTTGGCGGAGAATCAACTATTGATAAGATAAGGAAGCTTAGTGGTACTTCTCAGTCAGGAACAACAATGCTCGGACTTTATCAGGCAGCTTTGGCAAGCAGGTTAGAAGCTAAAGGATATGAAGCTTCAGTTTCAGATATAATGGCTTTTAATGGATTACTGATTCTCCACGTTACTCCGGAATTAAGACATGATCATTATATATTAAGTTTTGGTTACGAGGATGACCGTTTTATTTTATGGGATCCGGCAAAAGGATTAACTGATAAATCTGTTGAAGAACTTGATAAAATATGGCAGAGCCGGAGATGTCTTTCATTAGTCCCGGGGAAAGAATTCATTTATAAAAGTGTGGAAGATAAGGAAAAGAGGAGATGGCTTCTTGATACCATAAAACCCGATAAAGAGCTTTTAATGATCAGTATTTTGCTGGGTGTACTTATTTCAGGTTTGGGGACTGTGATGGCAATTTTCACTCAGAAACTGATTGACAGAATACTCCCGTCAGGAGAAATGAAAATACTGATAATCTCCTCAGTTCTTGTATTTGTCCTGCTTATATCAAGAGTCATCCTGGTTTCATTAAGGCAATATATTTTACTGGCTCAGGGTAAATCGTTTAATATCCGCATAGTAGATAGTTTTTATAGTTCATTGCTTGCACTTCCAAAATTGTTTTTTGATACACGGAAGACAGGAGATCTGGTTGCGAGGCTGAATGATACCATGCGAATACAAAGGGTAATATCTGATCTTATCAGCATATATATAATTGATCTGATAATTTTGTTTGTAACTACCGGATTGGTTTTCTGGTATTCTGTTCAGGCAGGAATTATTTCTGTGATCGCAATTCCTTTGATTTATTTTCTGGTTTACCGGTGGGATAAAAAGATAATTACATCACAAAATGAATTAATGGCCGGTTATGCATTAAACGAAGGGAATTTTATAAACTCCCTGAGGGGTATAACTGAGATAAAATGTATGAACTGGCAGAAATTTTATTCTGCCCGGAATGAAACCGTTTTTACCAATTTTCAGGAAAAAGCCTTTTCACTGGGGAAGATTAAGGTCAGCCTGGGGATGTTAACCAATCTGGCAGGGACTTTTTATCTGATAGTCTTACTCGTTTATGCATCAGTAAAGGTTATGGATTCGCAGATGACCCAGGGAGAACTTATGGCTATACTGGCACTTAGTTCAACCCTGCTGCCTTCCGTAATGAATCTGGCGCTGATGGCAATTCCGTTAAGCGAAGCAAAGGTGGCAATAGAAAGGATGTTCGAATTCACAAGGATAAGACCGGAGGCAACTGGTTTGGAAAAAGAAGGCGATGATATAGTTATCGGGAAATTATCTCTTGATAATATTAAATTCCGGTTTCCCGGACAAAAGCTGTTTTTGAATGATATTAACCTTGAAATTGAAAAAGGGAAAATTACTGCATTAGTCGGAGAATCAGGTTCGGGTAAAAGTACACTGGTTAATATCATTCTGAGGTTTTTAATTCCTGAATCGGGAGATATTTTTATCAATAATTCCGTTTCGGGCAATATGATATCACCTGATCTATGGCGTAAATCGGTTGGTGTAATTCCTCAGGATATACATATCTTCAACGGGACAATACTTGAAAATATAATTCCTGAACCTTCAAAGGATAAGGCTGGTATATTAGCCGGGATTATTACAAATTACCATTTAGAATCATTTGTTGCCAATTTACCTTTGGGTTTTGCTACTCTGGTCGGGGAAGATGGAGTAAAATTATCAGGTGGTCAGAAGCAGATGATCGCATTTCTCAGAGCATTGATCAATGAGCCTGATATACTTTTGATTGATGAAGGCACTTCGGGTATGGATAAGGATACTGAAGACCTGGTTCTTAAGATGCTGATCAGTTTAAAAGAAAAGCTCGGGATATTATTGGTGACTCACCGGATCAACTTAATTAAAAAAATCTGTGACCGGATCTATATACTTCAGGATCGNNAAGCGTTACTGGGAAGATTTTTTATAAAAAATCATTGTCATCCGATTAAATAAAGGTCTCTATGCGCTTTGGCGGGGAGCTTAATTAATGGAGGAAACTCATTTCAACAAACAGTACACTTCCCGCTCATGAGGGATTTCGTTCTATAGAGTCCCGTCAGGGACGGCCTGTTTGTAGAAAATAATCAGCAACAGAAAAATGAGCCCCATCGGGGCGACCTGTAATTAATGTCATTAATATCAATAATTTAATTCTCACTCAACAAATTTAGTCGGACACTAATGTAAAATAATAATCTTATGATCTTTTCATCAATTTCAGCCGTTAAGCGCGTAGTATTAATTAAAACAAGGTATTTTTTATGTCTCTCCTGTACTCCCTGATCACTTCAGGAGTATTCCTGTCGGCATTACGGTTATTAACGAGCGGGCCTATAGTATGGGCTTTAAGAATATTTACCGGACAGGGTTTCAGTATTTCGGATGCAACTTCGGGTGAAGTTGTCAGATCGATCCATTTTTTCTCATCATCTTTTAAAAGGATGGCTGGCATCCGCTTCTTCGAATTATGTATCTCAGCCATCATCTCATTTGCATCTGTGGTGATTATCGTACAAGTACTCAGCAATTCCCCGCTCTCTTTATTCAGCCATTCCGCATAGAGTCCGGCCAGGGTAAGAATCTCATCATTAACACTATAAATATACCAGGGTATCTTTTCTTTTCCCACATGCTGCCATTCAAAAAAGCCCTTTACAGGTATAAGGCATCTTTTTGACTTAAATGAAGGTGAAAAGGAAGGTTTTGATCCAAGACTCTCTGCCCGTGCATTGAATGTCTTTGTCCGTATGGCAGCGGCATCTTCTGAGTTTCTCACCCATGATGGGATAAGCCCCCATTTCAGAAGTCTGATTGTACCGGGATAACCGGAGCATACTGCAGCCAGCTCGGGAAGACTGAAAGCATGGTAATAATAACTTGGTTCATAACGGTATTTATCAGGGAAATTTACTCCGTACCGCTCTTCCAGTTCTTCTTTTACCAGGTTTACGTTAACAGAAAAGCACATTATCTGAAAAATATTTCGCCATCATTACCTGAAGCAACGGGCACCGGAAGTGAATAATTAAAAAGGTCGAAATCCGGGTCTGTTCTCAGATTCGTGGTAACGCGGTACATGAGATCGTTTATATATGAATGGATCTCCGGGCCGTTCCACGCGCTTGAATTCAGTAGAACCACCCATGCTGTTCCATCAGGTTGTCGTCTCATCATTCCGGAAGTACCGGGAAAAGAGCCTGTTCGCCACCATGTTCCGTTATCCAGTGTTGTTTTCCATCCAACCGGTGCAAGTCCCTTATTATTATCAGTCATCAGTTCGACACTCAAAGGGTTCAATATATCGGGACGAGAATCGAAACCGTCGACAGCCAGCAGCAGGCGGAGGAGATCAGGAGCCGTTCCGAGCCATGCTCCCGCTGCGCCGAGAGCTTCGATATCATTCCCTCCATAACTTGGTAAAAGAAGCTCCCCTGTTCCATAAACTGAGGGTTTTAGAGGAACATCAGGTGGCACATAATAAGTCACCTCAAAAGGAGCTTTCTGATCAGGAAGATTATGAGCAAGAGTCATATCAAATATGCCAAGCGTCTCCAGGATAAATTTATTACAGTATTCATCATACTCCATTCCCGCAATTTCCTGAATGACCAATCCCAGAATTGCATATCCGAGATTTGAATAAGCTCTTCCGGTTCCCGGAGTAAAATGGAGTCGTTTATCCAGTGCAAACCGGATTATTGTCCTGGTATCAACAGGCAGCTCAACCCCCATATGGTCAGCAATTACAAGGGGCATGAACATCTGATCACCCCATCTCTGCGACCATCCGGCTTCATGGCTTAACAAATGGGCAACAGTGATATCATATACCCTGTTATCTTTCGGATTGCTGAAATATGGATCATTAAGAATACCATTTTCGCCGAAGACTTTATCATTTAGTGACATCCTGCCTTCCTGTGCAAGGTTCATTACCGCTGTTGCCGTTACCAGCTTCGAAACGCTTGCCATCCTGAATTTATGGTAAGGCTGTACTTCTTCCCGGGTAAGGGTATCTGCAAATCCGAAACCCCTGGCATAAATGAGTTTTCCATTCTTCGAAACGGCTACAGATGCACCTGCAATTGACCATCTTCGCATAAATGATGCAATATACCTTTCGACTTCAGAATACTCCTCACCGTCTGACATCGAATTAATGAGCCGTACATTATCCGGTATAAGCTTATTTGTAACCGTTTGAACTTCTTCAATCGCACCCGGGTTATAGCTCACAATAGTTATAAGAAGCGCAATAAGCAATATTTTCTTTTGTCCGGACAAACAGTTTCAACTTTTCGTGAACAAAAATATAAAGTATTATTTACAGCATCCGGTATAGTTATCCGATTTTATAAAATTTTAATATATTTTATTCACATTTTATTATAAAAGCACACTGTTATAGTAGCGTAAAATAGAAATCAAAGAATTAACTTTGTATTATGTCATCAAAATTCCCAATAATCCGATTTCTTTTTGCAGCAGTTCTTGCATGCCTTGCTGGCCGTTTAAGTGCACAGGTTACAGATATTGACACTTCGGATTATATGCCACTTTTTTTTGACGGAGCACTTGAATATAACCTGACTGTTGCCGCAGCTTT
Source organism: Bacteroidales bacterium (assembly GCA_003501665.1). GTDB lineage: Bacteria > Bacteroidota > Bacteroidia > Bacteroidales > VadinHA17 > LD21. The sequence continues at coordinate 6,557 of DNOQ01000551.1, forward strand.
AGGGTATAGCTCACAAGTTGAAAGGTTCATTAAGGCAGGAGCTGAAGTTGATGCTGAAAATTCGCAGGGCGCCACACCTCTCTTTTTTGCCATTCTTAATAAAAAACCTGAAACTGTAAAAACACTGATCAAATATGGTGCTGATATCAACAAATCATCCCTGCTTAACGAGAATCCTCTTCTCCTGTCACTGAATGTAGAGGACCTGGAGATTGCAGAAATCCTTATCAGAAGCGGAGCAGATATAAATTACCAGAACAGGTACGGGGCAACTCCCCTTCATTTGTCATCGGCATACGGACTCTTTGATTTTGCTGATCTCCTCCTTTACTATGATGCTGATATTGACAGAAAAGATGATGACGGTACTACTCCTCTGATGGCAGCTGTATGGGCAGGTTTTCCTGATATAGCGGATCTTCTGATACAGCATGGGGCAAATTTGGAAGCAAGGGATAATGATGGATTCACACCATTCCTTATTGCCGCACAAAACGGCGATACACTTATAATGAACATGCTTCATAAAAAGGGAGTGGATATCTATTCGAAAAATATATTTAACTGGGATGCACTGGCACTTACAATCAGATCGAACCATATTCATGCAACCGAATTTCTGATCAAAACAGGTGACAGGTGGGGTGATCCGGGGAGGGAGGTGGTCAGCCCTTATAATATTGCGGCAAAATACAGGAGGTCAGTAATACTGGAACTTCTTAACCGGGAAAAAATTCCCGGACGTTACCAGCCGCATTTCGATCAGATGATATTATCGGTTTCAGCAAAATTCAATGCCAGGGATTTCTATTCAGGTTTCAGCCTTTCATTCAAGGAGCCCCTGAGAAATATCGGCGTGGTTACCGGTTTTGATACCAAGCTCTGGTATACAAGGGTTCTGAAAAAAGAGTCGGAGGATCTCTATTACCAGTATCTTGATAAAAGTTCAATGGTATATGCAGGAGCTTTCAAGGATTTTGTGTTGACAGATAATATATTCAGAAGTAATTTTTATTTAAGCACATCGTTATCTGCCGGATATTCCTTTGGAAACAAACTAAAGGGTACTGATCTTAGTCCGGGGAACAGGTTCAGAATAATACCTTCAGCATCTTTAAAATGGGTGAAAAATAAATTCCTGGCGTATACCTCACTCGAATATACGGGATCAGAATTCTACAGAGCAGGACCTTTTTGGATAAGGGCCGGCTGTTCATTCAGCTTCTTTTTTGACCCTGACAGAGCCCCCGGGAAAATAATAAAATGGTATTGATTTCCATGATGAAACCAGTTAAGATAATTCTGATATTTGTGATCAATGTTCTCTTCTTCTCGTGTGAAAGTGAAGAAGTTACACTAAGAGATATCTCTTTTGTCAATTGTAATGAATGTAGTACAACTGAACCCCTCAATGCCACTGTCAGGTTAAAGCTTGAGGACCCTTATAGATTCGGACCGGCTAACCCTATTATTCAGATAGACATTTATGAGGGTTTACTCGAAGACAATGTGCTTTTCAGATCGATCCAGACGAACAGTAAAGAAACAAGTATTAATCTGACAGTTAACAAGAGGTATACATTTGCAGCAGTTTATCTGATCGGTAGCCATACCTATGTCGCCGTAAATTCAGTAATTCTGCGTGTGAAGTACACTGAAAGCAGCTGTGATGAACCATGTTATTATACAGTACCCCGGTCTGTAAATCTGAAACTCAGGAATACCAAGTAGAACTTATACCGCGTGTCATCTCCGGCTCAGCCTTTGTAACTGAACAGTGGATCTCCCTGCAATGCTCTCTGCTTTATCAGCTCTGTTTCCTGTTTCTTAAGAGGCGTTATCTTATTATAAAGAGTCAGAGCTGTACCAAACAGATTTTCGTCTCCGGGAGGAACAGCAGCGGTTATCGGATGGGAAAGTGTAAATCTCAGTCCCATCAGAATATCTTCGGGGGTTGCGAGTGGTTCATACCAGCATTTAGGGTATTTTGCCCTGTCGGCATTCTTTGGCCATGGGCCTTTGGCCATCGCTTTCAATGCCAGAATTCCCATTTTCTTTTCCTGTGCACGGGCAAGTACCTGTGGTCCGAAATTACCCGCGTTCCATGT
>DNOQ01000040.1 GCA_003501665.1 Bacteroidales bacterium
TGCCAACTGCCAACTGCCAACTTAAGTATGAGCCCTGATTTTCTTATTTAAAGAGCAACGAAATTAACGATGCAATAATATAAAGTGGTATTATCAGTGGCGCAGCACCTGTGCCTCCGATAATAAAAGCTGTTACAACCATTATAATAAGAATATACCGTCCTTCATTCCCCCTGAATTTCAAATGAGTCGTTTTGAGTGAGAGGAGAGGAATGCGACTCACCATAAGAAGCGGGAGTATTATTGTTAATATCACAAGGGCTACAGGAGATCCGGTGAACCAACTGCTGAAACCCGGTCCGGAATAATGCGATGCAATAACAAATGATATTACGGCAAGGGCATTTGCTGGTGTGGGCAAACCTTTAAAGGATCTGGTCTGCGTCTCATCGGTATTGAATATTGCAAGGCGTAAACCTGCACATACAGGCATAAGGGCAGTCGAGCAAATTATGAGAAATGAGGGAAGTGAATCCTGATTAATAACCAGCGGTTCGGGTAACTCAAGTGAGCGTGCCAGCATTTTATAAATGATAATTGCAGGTGCAACACCGAAACTCACCAAATCGGCGAGTGAATCCAGCTCTTTGCCGATTGCTGAATATGAGTTCAGAAGCCTGGCCATGAAGCCATCCAGAAAATCAAAAACCATAGCTGCAAGAATGATCCATGAAGCGGTAACAAGGTCGCCGTTAAGTACAAAAATTATTGATATAAACCCTGATGCCAGGTTAAGCGATGTTATAAAATTGGGAATATGCTTCATAGTGAGTGATTAATAAGGGAAGGTGTTAAAATTAAGATAAATTTCAGTAATAATTTCAATTTGGTTAAATTTGGCACCTCACAGAAGAAGAGCATGAATGAATTTCTGAATATAAAAATTGCTGTTGATTTTGACGGCACAATTGTGGATCATGAGTATCCTGCTATCGGCAGGGAAAAGTTATTTGCATTCCGCACGTTAAAAGAACTTGAAAAGAAAGGTGCCAGGCTTATCCTCTGGACATTCAGGGCGGGTAAGGAACTTGATGAGGCGGTCGGATTTTGCAGGCAGAATGGCATAGAGTTTTATGCTGTAAATAAAAATTACCCCGAAGAGATTATGACCGATTCAATAAGCCGGAAAATTGATGCCGATATTTATATTGACGACAGGAATCTCGGAGGTTTCCCGGGCTGGAGCGAAGTCTGGCAGATGTTATTCCCCTTTGAACTTCAGCTAAAGGAGGCAGAAAAGAGAATTATCTCTGCAAGAAAAAATATCTTTAAACGTTTATTTACCAGAATAATGAGTTCTGATGCAAAACGGACGGATTAAATACCTGTCTCTGATATTGATTATTTTGCTCACGGTCTGGGTTCTTTCATGTTCCGGGCGGTCGGGGAAGATACGTGAAATACCTGCAGAAAAGATTACTGATGAAAAGGTTGAAGCTGAAATCAAGCTGATCAGGATTATAACTCCCGAAGAAAACATGAAATTCAAATCGGGCGATCCGGTTGAAGTTAATCTGGCAACTCCCACCATTGGCCCGTCACCCGATTCAGTACTTATATTTTACGACGGCAGGATAGTAACCAATCTGAAATCCGAACCATGGAAATATTCAATCCCGGGTTCTTTCAGCGTCAGTACCGGCAAAAAATCCGTTAAGGCAACCGCCTTCAGGAATGGCAGGCCTGTAACCTCAGCAACCCGTTTCGTTGTAATCCTTTCCGATATTATTCCCGAAAGGCATGATTATAAAGTGATCAACTTTTATCCTCATGACCGTTCAGCATTTACACAGGGACTTTTTTATGATGACGGATTTCTGTATGAGGGTACGGGACAGGAAACGGGGTCAACTCTGAGGGAGGTGGAACTGAGTACCGGGAAAGTTATCCGCCAGTTAAACCTCAGCCCTGAGCTTTTTGGTGAAGGGATCACCTTGTATAAGGATAGAATTTACCAGGTAACATGGAGGTCCAAAGTGGGATTCATATATGATAAAACGACTTTCCGCCAGATAAATAAGTTTTATTACCAGTCGGAAGGCTGGGGTCTTACCACAATGAACGACCATATCGTAATGAGTGACGGCACTAATATTCTTTATATTATTGAACCCGAAATGTTTACAGTTGTGACCCGGCTTGAGGTGTATGATAACGTTAATATGATTGATCAGCTTAATGAACTGGAGTATATAAATGGAGAAATATGGGCCAATATATGGAACAGTGATCTTATTGCAAGGATCGATCCGGTTTCGGGAAAACTTCTATCATACGTTGATCTTAAGGGTATACTTAAGGATCAGGATACAGATACCAGTATAAACGTACTGAACGGGATCGCTTTTGACAAAGAAGGAGGAAGGATCTTTGTAACCGGGAAAAACTGGCCCAAATTATTTGAAATAAAGGTTAAGGAATGATCCTTGAGCCGTAAACAATATTGACAGCGGCAGGAATAATACCGAACTCGGCCGGTGTGTGTCCGAGGGACTCGCCGTCAGATTCGATGAACAAAACCGGATCTGCCGTCACTTTTACACTTTTACATCTGTATCCGTCTACTTTGGGATGACTCAAAATAGTTCCGTCATAAAGGATCTTAAGGCTTTTAATGATCTCAATTCTTCCCATTTCTTTAATAACCGTTACATCAAGCAATCCGTCATCAGGAAGTGCATCGGGAGTTTGTCTCATTCCTCCCCCGCAATATCTGCCATTTCCGACATTTACAGAAAAGATATTTGCAGTGGTTATTCTTCCGTCAATGATAATTTCAGCTTTGGTTATTTTATAAGATATCAGGCTTGCAAGGAGATTATAAAAATAGAGTGCCTGGTTGCTTCTGCCTTTGTCTTTCTGTTTATTTGTCTTTTTAACAACAAGTGCTTCAAATCCAAGTCCTGCAATATTAATGAAGTATCTTGTCTGCGGTTCAGCTCCTGAATAATAGCTTACCATTCCGATATCATGAAGCATGGTCTTTTTCGCCCGGATAACACCTATGGCCCCTTCGTAAACAGTGGGAATACCGAACATTCGGCCCCAGTCATTGCCTGTACCAACAGGGATCATTCCAATTATAATCTCATTCGAAGGGACCTTTTCCTGAGAAAATATGCCATTCACCACTTCATTCAGGGTCCCGTCGCCTCCCGCCGATATTATTTGTCTGAATCCGTTTTCAATTGCTTCTTTCGCATACGTTATGGCCTGTCCTTTTCGTTCGGTGAACACAGGTACAACAGGAATGTTTTCCCTTTTAAAAAGTTCAGCAATTCTTTCCCAGTCCTTTTTACCCTTGCCGCTCCCTGCATTGGGATTAACAATGGTCAGCCATTCTTCACGACATGGATGATCTGACATAAGTATGATTTTATTATTTTTTGTAAAGATGAAATTATTTCAGGAAAACATTATATCAATTATGAATTTAAGTTATATATTATCAAAAAATCATATTCAGGGCGAANNGGATAAAATGTTTACAATTACATCTTTCAGTTTCCGGGGCAGTGGTGCATTAAATAGTAAATTTGAAGCTCAAAAAATAACTGTTAAAATCTTAAGGAAATCAGATGGGAAGGATAATTGCAATAGCCAATCAGAAGGGTGGCGTTGGTAAGACTACAACTGCGATAAATGTTGCGGCGAGCCTTGCGGCTCTGGAGAAGAAGGTACTGATAGTTGATGCTGATCCGCAGGCAAATGCCACTTCAGGGATCGGGATTGACACACGTCAGATGAGGAGTACGATCTATGACTGTCTTATTGACGGGAAAGAGCCAGGGGAAGCGATTCTTGGATGCGAAATTGAGAACCTTTTAATATTGCCATCAAATATTGATCTTGTGGGAGCAGAGATTGAGATGCTCGACAGGCCTGAAAGGGAGAAGATTCTGAAAAATGTATTGATTAAGATCGAGAAGGATTATGATTTTGTTTTTATTGATTGTTCTCCCTCTCTTGGTTTGCTGACGGTTAATGCACTNNAAGATAATCCAGAATAACCTGAATACCGGTCTGGAGATTGAAGGATTTCTTCTCACTATGTATGATGCAAGGTTAAGGCTCTCCAACCAGGTTGCTGATGAAGTAAACAAGCATTTCCAGCAGATGGTATTCAAAACGATTATACAGAGGAATGTGAAGCTTTCCGAAGCACCCAGTTTTGGTCAGCCGGCCATTCTCTATGATGCTGATTCGCGCGGAACGGTCAATTATCTTAATCTTGCAAAGGAGATCCTGGAAAAGGAAGAGGCCAGGGTCAAAACTGTTTAGTGATTTTAATTTTCCTTAAAAGTAATGGATATGGCAAAAAAGAATGCATTGGGAAGAGGATTGGGGGCATTGATAGATGGTGTGGAGAAGGAGGTCCTCGAGAGAAAAGTTGAAGCTAATCAGGATATTTCAGTCGATTCGATTGATGGTAATCCGTTTCAGCCCAGGAGCAGCTTTGATGAGCAGGCAATGGAAGAACTTGCAGCCTCAATCAGGAAGCTTGGTATAGTTCAACCACTGACCGTGAGAGAAACAGGTACAGGAAGATACCAGCTGATTGCCGGAGAAAGACGTCTCAGAGCTGCAAGACTTGCCGGTCTGACTCATGTGCCGGCATATATCAGGACAGCTGATGACCAGGCTATGCTTGAACTTGCCCTGGTTGAAAATATCCAGCGTGAAGATCTGGATGCCGTTGAGGTTGCCATAAGTTTTCAACGTCTTATCGAAGAGTGCAAACTTACACAGGAACAGCTTAGCGAAAGGGTAGGAAAACAACGATCAACAGTTGCCAATTACCTGCGATTGCTTAAACTGCCGGCTGAGATTCAGCTCGGTATCCGTAATAAGAGTGTTACCATGGGACATGCAAGAACCCTTGTAAATATTGAAGATCCAAAGCGGCAAATAGCTGTTTATTATAAAATTATCGATGGTGAACTATCTGTGCGTCAGACTGAAGAGCTGGTCAGGCATCTGCAGACCGAAACCAACAGGGATACCGGAAAAATTAAAAGAAAACAACAACTTAACCAGGATTTTGTACAGCTTTCCGATCACCTTAACAAGATATTTTCAGTGAATGTGAATTTCAGGATTAACGAACAGGGAAAGGGAAAAATTGTTATACCTTTCAATAATCCCGAGGAAATGGAACGGATTTTGGGTCTGTTTGATCGTCTGAACACCTGAAAATAATTATCTTTATCGCGCCGTTATACTTGTAATTCCGGTTTTTAGCCGATGAGGGCGCGAAATTGTATTCCGATATTCATTGTTTTAATCTTCTGCTGTTCCGTTCAAAAAACAACAGCACAGGATACACTTGTTGTTGCCGGTAAAGAAAAAAAAATCCTTAAAGCCGATCCGATGCGCGCAACAATGCTTGCTGTTGCATTACCCGGGCTCGGACAAATATATAACAGGAAATACTGGAAAATACCCCTTGTTTATGCCGGTTTCGGGGGTGTTATTTTTGCGATAAGTTATAATTCATCAAATTATAATAAGTTCATTAAAGCTTACCAGGATTTTACAGATGATATACCACAGACAGATTCATACATCAAACTGATAAAAAATGCCGATCCGGCTACGTACGATCCGGTACTCCATCCGAATACTTATGATCCTTCAGCAGCATCATGGTACACCGACAGGATGCTGCGACAGGTCGATTATTTTAAAAAATACCGCGATCTGTCATATATCGGGTTTGCTGCCTGGTATCTTTTTACAGTTCTGGATGCCAATGTTGATGCAAGTCTTTTAAATTATGACATAAGCAATAATCTCGACCTGCGACTGGAACCATTTCAGGTTCCGCCGCCTGGTTATGCAGGGTTGGGAATGAATGTAAGTCTGAGATTAACGTTTTAACCAAAAAAAAATGATGCGAATAAGAATTCTTGTTGTGCTGATCTGTTTTAATGCCGGGATCTCCATTACTGCTTCAGCGGTTAATGATACTATTATCATAAGGTCAGATATAAACTATGAAAAGATCTCAGCCGATCTCGACAGTCTCGTAAACAGCTGGTATGTAAAAACATATCTGGCTGAAGCCCCCCGTTTCTTTTCAAATGACACAACCGGAATTATGTATTCCGATTCTGTATATAAGGAGAGGCTTGGAAGGATAAATTCCATTATTAAACTTCCCTATGGAGGAATAATCAGAAATCATATCCATGTTTATACTGTTAAGAAGAGAGAATTGTTCAGTGCAATACTGGGATTGAAAGATTATTATTTCCCCATGATCGAGGATATTTTCGATTCTTATGGGATTCCTGCTGAGCTTAAATATATGGCTGTAATTGAATCAGCACTTAATCCGAATGCTGTTTCGAGGGTAGGTGCAACCGGATTGTGGCAGTTCATGTACAGCACCGGGCGATCTTATGGCCTGACTGTAAATTCCGTTGTGGATGAAAGAAGAGATCCTGTTAAGGCTACCCATGCTGCCGCCAGATATATGAAAGATCTTTACAATATTTACAATGACTGGATACTGGTGATTGCTGCATATAACTGCGGCCCTGGAAATGTTAACAAAGCCATCAGGAGGTCGGGAAATAAAAAAGATTACTGGGATATTTATTACAGGCTTCCCCGCGAAACAAGGGGATACATTCCGGGTTATGTTGCTGCCATGTATGCTGTGAATTATTATGAATTGCACAATATCAGACCTATGCCGTTGAATTTTCCGGTGGCAACCGATACAATAGTGATTAATAAGGATATTCATCTTACCCAGATTTCGGAGGTAATGAAAATACCTGCTGGAGAATTGCGTGCTCTTAATCCCCAGTACCGGACAGGTCTTGTACCGGGATCGACAAAACCAATGGCGCTGACACTCCCCATAAGTCATCTCGGTGATTTCATCGACCTGAATGATACGATCAGAGGATATAAGCCGGATGTATATCTGGCTAACAACGTCAGGGTGGTTGATCCGGCCGGATCAACATATTCTGTCCCCGATGTTAAAGGAAAATCAAAACTGACCTATACCGTAAAAGAGGGCGATAATCTGGGATTCATATCAGAATGGTACCGCGTGGGATTATCCGACCTCAGGTACTGGAACAATATATACCGCAATACCATACGGATAGGTCAGAAACTGCTAATATATGTCGATCCGGCAAAAGCCGATCTTTATTCAAAGGTCGATGCAATGTCATTTGCCGAAAAACAGGCGATGACCGGGAAGAATGTTCAGGCAGGCACCAGGGTCTCATATTTATCTGATCCCGGAGAGACGGATGGTGAATTTATTACGCACACTGTACGTTCCGGTGATACTCTTTGGGATATCGTCAGAATGTATGGTAATGTTACAATTTCGGAGATACTGTCGCTTAACAACATTTCTGATCCCCAGAAAATCCAGGTAGGACAGAAGCTTAAAATAAAGAAGAAAAGCTGATTTCCTGCAACAAAATCAATATTTATTCCTGACCCCCTGATACCGGTCTGGCGTAGGCAAGTACATCTTCTCCGGTTATTTCGTCCCTGCACAGGATTATAAGTCTTTCCAGTACGTTCCTGAATTCCCTGATATTTCCCGTCCACTCTATTTTCTGAAGTTCTTTGATGGCATCTTTTCTGATAATCTTTTTACTCATCCCGTACTCTTTGCATATCATTGTATTGAAATGATCAGCCAGAATCGGGATATCTTCCTCCCGCTCATTCAGAGTGGGAACATGTATCAGTATTACACTGAGCCTGTGGTAAAGATCTTCCCTGAATGAATTATTTTCAATTTCTTTCTTGATATTCTTATTGGTGGCAGTGACAACTCTTACATTAACCTGAATATCTTTGTCGGAGCCTACTCTGGTTATCCTGTTTTCCTGAAGGGCCCTGAGAACCTTTGCCTGCGCCGACAGACTCATGTCGCCGATCTCATCAAGGAACAGTGTTCCTCCGTTTGCCTGTTCAAATTTGCCTATCCGTTGTTTAATTGCCGAGGTGAAGGAGCCCTTTTCATGTCCGAATAGTTCACTTTCAATAAGTTCCGACGGAATCGCGGCACAGTTCACTTCAATGAAGGGACCTTTCGCCCTGTTGCTTTTTTCGTGTATCTGGTGTGCCACAAGCTCTTTCCCCGTACCATTTGCTCCTGTGATCAGTACCCTTGCTTCGGTCGGGGCTACCCTGTCGATCATCTCCTTTACCTTTTTAATTGCTTCCGATTCACCGACTATCTCATACATCTTGCTCACCTTATTCTTCAGAACCTGTGTCTGCGTAATAAGTGTTGATTTGTCCGTGGCATTCCTTATCGTGATAAGCAGCCGGTTAAGATCGAGAGGTTTTTCGAGAAAATCGTAGGCGCCTTTCTTGATAGCTTCAACTGCCGTATCAATATTTCCATGGCCCGAAATCATAATTACGGGAGTAACTGTCGATATCTCGGTAATCTTATGAAGCACCTCGATGCCATCCATTTTCTGCATCTTGATATCACATAATACAATATCATAGTTATTCTCTGAGAACATTTCAATACCGGACTGACCATCCTCTGCAAGATCTACCTCATGTTTCTCATACTCAAGAACATCCTTTAAGGTGTTCCGGATTGCTTTCTCGTCATCAATAACAAGTATCTTTGACATAATATTTTTCTTATATCATTGTTAACCAAAGGTTACAGATTACAGGCTCATCATTAAGCTGGCAGTTGGCAGTTGGCAATCCCTGCGCCCTGCGCCCTGCACTATTAGCCGCTATATCTTAACCATTTCCAGAGTTCTTTCCAGGAGCTTTTCTTTCCGTACATCAGGATCCCGGTGCGGTAGACTTTACCTGCCATCCATACAAATGAAATGAAGGTAATTATCATTAATAGCATTGACACCATAATCTGCCATGCCGGCACTCCGAACGGGATCCTTGCAATCATAACAATGGGAGAGGTGAACGGGATTATTGAAAACCAGAATGCAATTGAGCTTTCCGGATTCTGCATTGTACCCATTGCCACCAG
>DNOQ01000126.1 GCA_003501665.1 Bacteroidales bacterium
ATTCTGGGCATGATCGCTCATCCCTGTTCTGCGTTCGGCAAAGGCTAACAGGGTACCACTTTTTGTCGTTACTAAAGCAGGAATACGATATCCGAAATCACTTTGTGTCTTATCATATTTGAATACAATTATTTCCCGCGGTTTCTTATCCTCCTTAGCCTGAGAATAGGAATAAACTACTGATAAACAAAGAAAAGTAACGATTAATATGAATTTCTGATTTTGCATGTTATGATTTTAGTTAAAGTAATCCGTCATCTGTCTGACTCCACCACCTTAAGGCCCAGCAGTTTACCCATGTCTATTATTTGTTGCCTCAGATCACCGGGTGTTGCTATTGTATGGATTCCATAATAGGAAGGCAAAAACTGATCCCGCAATTTTTTGACATCAACTTTGGCTATTACTTTTGCCGTGCACATGATATTGTAAATATCCTCTCCTCCTGTGTAAATTTTGTGACCGTCAACAACTTCCCCCGTGTGTAACCGTATCTGATTGAGAAGAGAATGCATTTCCCATATTGTCACAGGTTCTCCTTCCGGCCATTCTGCTGTCATACCTGTTGAAGCACCCGGTTCATCCGGTTTGTCCCTTACAGGACTTTCAGCATGTGGCCTGATAATATACGGAAGTCTTCGTTCATCTCCGTAGATATTAACCGGAATACCGCAATGAAGGACAATCTCCGTGGAATTATCGATATCATACATAACATCACCGAACATACTCGGCCTGCCGGTAAGTTTATAGGCAATTACTTCGGCTATTAGCAGATCCGGATAGTTCTGACATACAGCCATTATTCCCCTGGGTTTGAATCCGAGTTCCAGACCGACTCCCGGATTATACCTGTCTTTAAGCTGACCTCCTGCAGCAACTGACCTGATATGTGTTGAAATCGCATTACACTTATATTTTTCCCTTAAAGCATCATGGGCAAGATATCCCCTGGCGCTTTTTACTATTTCAGCCCTGTTCACTTCCACTCTCTGAGCATTTTTTATCCACTGATCCGCTACCTTTTCGGCTTCCCTTGTATTCACTTTTGCACAGGTTTCATAGAATTCATCCGCTCCCACCCTGACTATCTCAACGCCATATAGTTCCTTCAGCTTTTGAGTATAATGCAAATTATGATATTCCGGGAATGACTGATTTATATCTCCCCTGTAATTTACCTGTGCAATATTTTCATCGACGCTGTTCGTCACCATAAGGATCCTGGTCTCTGCAAGTTCTTTGATTACCTGAATAAGTTTAACCTTATATACCAGATCATTGAACATTTTATCTCTGACTGCCGGAGAACAGGTGTTCCTTCTGTCAAGCTGTGCGTTCAGGATCTTCACATTCTTATAATCAGTTCCGCCTGTAAGGACGCTTCCTTCAGGAGCTTTCCCTGTTGCAAACAGATTCCAGGGATGACCGGCGTTAAATTCCCACAGATTATAGACAACTATTGTAGGCAATCCTGTGAATGCCAGCCTGTAATCTCCGTGCAGTTCACCTACAACAAGCATTCCGTGATAATTATCCTTATTATTTCCTGTTTCAGTCACTGCATCTGCATTTGTGCCTTTCCAGACAATAAAATCGATCCCCGGACATGCCTTTTGAAGCATGCTGACAACCTGATCATGTGTCGTAAAAGTTTTTGGAGCTCCTCCCGAACCGGTACAACCGCAACCGCCGGATGTGAAAATTGTAAATATTTTTGTATTACCACTTTGTGCAAATCCGGATATGCAGGTTAAAACAATAACTGCAATAATTGAATAAATACGTTTCATGATTTCTGTTTTTAATTGGTTATAATTATTCCTTTTTGTATCGTTCTTCATATTCCTTCCATGTATCCATAGAACTGGTCAATGTTTCGAAAATATCACCCTTCAGATTATAACATTGTAAACCTATTGGTCCCGTATAACCATTATCCCGTAGTGATTTTACGAAATGATATGTATCAAATGAACCCTGTCCCAGAGGCTGGATGAGTCTGTCCCAGCCAAGGTTTTTTGTATCGCCGCTGTCGGCACCGCAAATATTTACTGCAAAAAGGTAAGGCACATATTCTTTTATTTTGGCGTCGATTCTTTCCGTTCCTTCAACTTTGAGTAAATGACACAGGTTCATCGCTGCCCCGTAGTTTTTCCTGTCAACCATTTTTGCCAGATTAACACTGTGCTCAACAGTCTCGCAGTAGAATGAAATATGAGGATATACGCATAACTTAACTCCATAAGGCTGTGCAAAATCAGATAATTCACGCAATAATTCCGTAACTGCCTTATCTCCTGCTACTTTATCATTCTTATACATATTACTATGCAGATGAAAATATAATACTGATCTTTTGTCAGATGATCTAATCATCTCTTTGATCTCCGTTGCTGATGAATCCTCCGGGTCTCTTTCAGCTTCGAAGTTCAGCGCCACATAATTCACAGGCATGGCAAGGCCTTCATTTTTAAGGGCATTCCGGAGCTCATAAAAATCCTTATATCCGAATCCCTCCAGACCATCATATCCGATCTTTTTCAAAAGTTTTGCTTTTCCCACTGGAGTCAGGGGTGCATTATCAAATCCGTCGAGGGTATTCTGAACATAAAAAATATTATTGAGCTCTTTTTTGTCACACATTGTGCAGATGCTCATAACCAGTAACAGAATTACCGCAGCAGAATATCGGGCTCTCATAATGTCAGTCTTGCTAATATTCATATCCGGGACAGATTTTACTGTAGCTCCACTTTTTCCTCATTTCTTTCTTTCTCAGCTTATCGGCCTCCGGGTCATTAATAAACCTTTCATTCAAAGGATCCCAAATTATTTTACGGTTCAGCTTTAAAGCGATATTGCCGATATGCAGAAGGGAACTTGTCCGGTGCCCGGATTCGGGCAGATAAATGGT
>DNOQ01000380.1 GCA_003501665.1 Bacteroidales bacterium
CGACGGCAGGGCGAGAAGTTTATCCGCCGAAGCCTTGGCGAAGGCGGAAGCCCTGACGGAGCAACAAAAAATGCCGCTCCCGCGGCATTTTTTGTCATGCGGTCTTGCGGTCTTGCGGTCAAGACATTAAGACATAAAATAATTGTTATTGATAACTATCAGGAATTAAAACAGACTGCATGACCGCACGACTGCACGACATTTCCTGCCAGGTTTTTGCTAGATTTTGTAGGATTTTAGACAATTATCTATTTAGTATTATGTGAAGTTCGGTGGTAGTTCCCACCACTCATTTTAATAATTAAACTCGATATCAATGGACAGAATCGAGCTTTCATAATACTTTAATCTTTGCCATAGTTGACCCTCTATGTCAAAATTCAAATAAAGCTAAGGTCAGGTGCCATATAATCATGTATTGTCTTTACGCCTAATGGGAACCGAGCGTTATTGACTTTTATTGCGGTAGAAATAAAAATGTTACATCTGGCCTCATCGAAGACTCCTTTTTGAAGAGCAATATTCAAAATATCCAAGGTTCCGAGATATAGAATATTATTTGCTTTACAATATGGAGCAATATCACGAAAATTACTGCTTGCTATAATATTTTTGTTAAATTTTGCTACCGCCATACATGCTCTCTCACCTTCTCCAATTACAGATTAATCTTCTTAATCAGAGCGAATTCTTTTTTTATTTCAATATCCCCTATTGGGAATGCCATTATGCTTACTGCTCGGATTGATTTCAATAAATTATCAAGTATAATTTTTCGAGATGAAATACGGGCAACTTCTGTGTAAACATTTTCTAATATGGCAAGAGCGTGTGGTTCCAGAATTTTGTGCAAAAACAAGATCTCATTACAGGAAATGAAATGTGATATAACATCTGCGTCAAGCAATATTATTTTAGCAGACTTACTCATTATTATGTAAATGATCAAGTTGAGATAAGTCAATGCCAAGATCTTCAAGAAGTGTAAAATATGAACTCTCGGATACTATCCCCCGATCAAATAATTCACGCGCAAGACTGCCATAATCACCTATAACCATATCATTATTTCCAGGTTGATATAGATCAGTGTTATAACCATAAAGGGTGGCATACTTAATAATATCCTTTTTATGTTCTAAGATTACTTCACTATCAATTAATTTCATGTTAAAGAGCCTGTTCAGTAAAGCAATTCTTGAGCAGGAGTAGTAATGTTCAATTGACAAAATGGTTTTTAAAGTAATTCTGTTTTTTTTCCTCTCATTTTCAGGAATGAGTTGAAGAACTCCGTTTGTAGGTATCAGCAGAAAAGATGCGAATATATCAGCTCTATATTCACCTGGATCCCCATTTTTATTAAAAGTACCAGCATTACTTTTTTCAGATTTGAAGTCAATTTGATAATAAAGGTGATATAATTCATGACATATCGTAAAATGTTGTCGCCCAATTGTATGATTACAGTTTATTAAAAGAAACCGTTTCGGATCTTCAGCAGAATCCAATTTAACAGCCATTCCTGAAAAATCATTTCCAAGGGGAAGAAATACTGTCAGAATATTCAATTTTTGTACCAGGCTCTTAATCCGTATAGCCTCAGTCAAGTTTAAACCGTTCTGCTGTCTAAAATCGTTAGCCTGTAACTCCAGATTTATAAACTGATTATTCATTTGCTCGAGCAGATGACATGTTAAGATAATTGAGAATTACCTTTTTAAACTTACTCACACTCTGCATATCCTGTGCAGACAGTTCCCCAGCACGAAAGGCAAATGATGATATTAGTTGACGTTTTTCAGGATTTTCTTCGTATAAATCGTATTCTTCAACGTCAAAAAGTATCGCAAGTTTTTCGATAACTGAGGTAGGAATTGTTCGTGCATCGTTTTCGTATTGATTAACAGCAGCAGCAGTTAAGTTAAGGTATTCAGCTATGAAAACTTGTGTATATCCATACTTAACACGCAAATCTTTGATGTTTTTGCTGATTATACAGTTATTGTCCATTACTTTGCGGGTTTAAAAAGGGTTTATTTATTGTGTTACAAATATATTCTTTTCTCAAATATATACAATTTTATTAACAACTTGTTAAATTTATTTGTTAATATTTCTGGTGTTAGAGTAAATTGTGATCTGTTCTTGTAAGGTTTTTTGCTGGGTTTTGGGGATAAATGGTACGAAATAGTAGAAACATCAAGATTTTAACTTTCTAATGTAATATTGATAATCAATGTGTTAAGGTAAATTCTTGATAAATAGTTATACCTCTGGATCAGAAAAGTTCAGGTTCGAACCCTGACGGAGCAACAAAAAATGCCGCGGGAGCGGCATTTTTTTGTCATGCGGTCTTGCGGTCTTGCGGTCAAGACATTAAGACATAAAATAATTGTTATTGATAACTATCAGGAATTAAAACAGACTGCACGACATTTCCTGCCAGGTTTTTGGTGGTTTTTTGATGATCTGTTTAAATTTAAACGAAGGTCGGTGGTAGTTACCACCATTCATCTACTGGTTCAGATAATAAATAATTTTATCTTTGTAATAAGATGAGCAAGCGCATGAAAAATAACAATCAGATAATTGAAATAATTAAAAATACTGCTCAAGAATACCTGCCTGATGCTGAGGTACTTCTCTTTGGATCTCATGCCAGAAATGAAGCATCTACCGAAAGTGATTATGATATTCTCCTGATTACAAAAACAAAACTTTCACCTAAGGAGAAGCTGCCAATCAGAACCAAGATCAGAAAATCACTATTATTGATCGGCATTCGTTCTGACATTTTGATACAGAGCAAATCAGAGGTAGACAAAAAGAAAAAACTACCTGGACATATAGTAAGGAAAATACTGAGAGAAGCCATACTACTATGACAAAATACCAGAATGACTACTTGAAAACTTGGCTTTTCCGTCCTAATGAAGATATTGCGGTCATAGAGAAACTTTTTGAATCAGAACCTGAATTATATGCCAGTACTATTTGTTTTCATGCACAACAAGCGGTTGAAAAATTCCTTAAAGCATTCCTTGTCTTTCATAATATAGATTTTCCAAAAACCCATGATCTGGATTACCTGTTTCTTGAGTGTAAAAAGATTGATGCCAGGAATTTCGATATTGACCTTGGTAGTTTAACTGACTTTGGTCTGAACAAGGTTTAACTTGCATAATGAAATAAACCTCAGATGCCAAGTATAATCGAAGGATATAATTATGACATCTTCATCAGCTACCGACAGAAAGATAACAAGCATAACGGTTGGGTAACCGAATTTGTCAATAACCTGAAGGGCGAACTCGAATCCACCTTCAAGGAAGAGATAAGTGTTTATTTTGATATCAATCCTCATGACGGACTTCTGGAGACACATGATGTTGATGCCTCGCTGAAAGAGAAACTAAAGTGCCTTGTATTTATACCAATCATTTCACGTACCTATTGTGACCCCAAATCTTTTGCCTGAGAACATGAGTTTAAGGTATATGTTGAACAAGCCTCCCATGATCAGTTTGGATTGAAGGTGAAACTATCCAATGGAAATGTCGCGAGTAGAAGCAACCAAAATGCCGGTTCTTCAGCCGGCATNNAAGGCGGAAGCCCTGACGGAGCAACTGTGATAAGCCAACTGCATAAGTTGGCTTTTGCTCTCATGGGATTTCAATTTCAGAAGGATCATCCGGGCTATCCACAAAAAACCAATCATCTTCTAATTTCATTTCACCGGCGATTTTCCGGATGTCCACCTTCAAATATTTTCCCTCGGCTGAAACAGCAATCTCCCCATCCGGGAGAACAATTTCTCCGGTACCTTCAAAAGAACGGTTGCCTTCACTGATCACCCGCCCGATAATCTTCAACTCCTGACCAAACGGTATGGGCTTCCTGAATTTGGTTTTCAATTCCAGCGTTACACTCCATATCTGCTCATCTTTGCCAATGCAAACGGATCTCCCGATTGTTTCGTCAAGAACGGCAGCTGCGATACCTCCATGCATCCGTCCCGGATAACCCTGATGCTCCTCCGAGGGCCTGATCAAAGCGATCAGTTCGCCGGCACCGGTCTCGTAAAAACTG
>DNOQ01000277.1:0-330 GCA_003501665.1 Bacteroidales bacterium
CGCTGGTATATTTAAATATATCCGAAATGATTCGCATTGAGAATTCCGGGGGATATATATAAGTGTTCCGTACCATGAATTCCTTGAGAATATCATTCTGTATGGTTCCGGAAAGTTCCTCCGGTTTAGCTCCCTGCTCCAGAGCTGTTACTATATAGAATGCCATAACCGGCAGTACGGCTCCGTTCATGGTCATCGAAACTGATATTTTATTCAGGGGTATCTGATCAAAAAGGATTTTCATGTCGAGAACCGAATCAACGGCAACACCCGCTTTCCCGACATCACCGGCAACCCTCGGGTGGTCTGAATCATACCCGCGGTGGGTTG